>JAHDCN010000014.1:0-13504 GCA_020629815.1 Verrucomicrobiota bacterium | reverse complement strand
GTTGGGTGGTGAATTGCCGGAATTACTCAAAATCATGAAAGGAAATGGCCGTCCGCCGGACTTTCTCTCTGAGCTCCGCCGAAAATTTCCGGGGCAACGGGGCTGGTTTGAGAATTTTATTGCGGACCTTCACTTCTCCCGGCAGGGCCAGCGGTTAGTGCTGATGGAATCTCCCTACCCTGTAGTTACCGCATGGGACTGGGAATCGGGTAAGCCGCTTTTCAAGAACAAAGAGGTAGCGGGAGGGCAGATTCTCGATCTTGCTATAGCGCCCAATGATCTGCATTTGGCGGTAGCCGGAAAGGATACCAAGATTCGATATATTCCCATGGATGGCGGTGGTAATCGTGGTCCCTATCGTTATCACCAGGAAGCGATATCCGCAGTGGCTTTTGGGTTGAACGCAGAATGTCTCGTCTCGGGTTCAGAGGATGGGGCCATTCAGTTTTGGGAGTGTAGTCAGAAGGGGCTATTGAACTATGGATCCGGTCGCCGTTCGACTGGCACTGCAGTCGTGGACATTGCGGTTCACTCTGGAGGTGAGATGTGTGCTTCTGCCGACAGTGATGGCAGGATTGAACTTTGGTGGTTGGAAACAGGGGAACGGGTCTGCCCGTCTCTGTGGGTTGACACCGAAATCACTCAGATTGCCTTCCATCCAAAACGCTCTCTGCTTTTGGCTTCCGGAAAAGACGGGAACTTGTATAGCTGGCACATTCCTGTTGGGCAGAATACTCCCGGGTTCTTTCTTCCAGTGGCCGAATCCATTGCCGGAAGGAAACTGGATGAATCCGGTCGCCTGGTATCAGTAGAGGGCGGAAAAGACAGTTCAATGGAAGACGTTGTTGTGAAACGCTACTTGGAGAAAGTGAGGAATGGGAATGTTGCTTCGGACAACGATTGTTTCGGCTTCCTCTACCAGTATTTTGGGCTGTCCAACTAGACCGGGTAGTCTAAACTGGAGACAGACGGAATTGGACTTCACGGAGGATATGGCATGAAGAAAAAGGGAAGCAATCTTCAGACGATAATCTTAATGCTGGTAGTCTTTGCTATTCAATTGCCCGGGCAGGAGGATAAAGCGAGAGTTTCTGAGTTCGCGGCTAGTTCTAAGCTGACCGGTGACTACGATTTGAAGGAAGAGTTTGATTCCCGGAAACTGCGTGACTTGTCCGAAAAGTCATCACGAACGCGTTCAGAGAATCGCCATCTTATGCTTTTGATCCTGCATGCCGGTATTGAGAAGGATGAAAGTTTTCAATATCTGCTGAAGAAACCCGAGCTAAAAGAGGTAATGAATGTCAGATTGGCACTGGCAGGATATGATTACCTTTTGAACCAGTCTGGGAGCTCTCTAGATCATATTCTCGCTCAAATCGCCACCGAGGGCGTTGGGGCTGATGTGGACTCAATTGTTGTTCTATCGACTTTGGATGAGTGGGACCGATCGATTCGGGCATTCCGAAAACACTTTATTCGCTCTGATGGTGCCGGAGCGGCATGCATGAATGGTTTTCGACTCACTCGGGCCTATCTTTACCCGAAGAAGTATCAGGAGTATCGCGAGGTGATTGAGGCACCTATTTCGTATGGGCGCTTGATGCCGAAGCAGGATCGGCAGCATTAAGCCCAATCGAATAAAGAAATCAGGTGCTCTTAGTCAGCCTTCGGGGCAAGGACATAGCGAAATCCATAGAGTCCTTCGCGTCGGCTGACGGAGACTGCATTCCGATAGGAGGTCAGCAACTGTTCGGCCTGGTAAGAATTCCATCCTCCGCCACGCACCACTCCCAGGCCGGATCCAGAGCCGTCGTATCGATCATCTACCCATTCCCAAACGTTGCCGCTCAGGTCGAATAAACCGCTTTTATTTGGAGAGAAACTCCCGGCAGGCGCGGTGTAGGAGTGACCATCGAAGTAGTCTTCAAGAAGATATTTCCCAAGTTCGCCAGTCGCTGAACTGTCAGCAAAATTTCCGGTATCGGCCGGAGGTGGCCAATCCAGACCCCATGGGTAGACAGCGGGGATCAAGCTGTCCCGGCTTTCAGGGGTAGTGCCGTCTTCTGCAGGTAACCCTGCAATGCTACTCCATTCCCGATCGGTCGGAAGCCTGTATTCAAATCGGGCAGGAACCAATTGAAGCGCATGCTCGCGACTGGTCAGCCATTTACAAAAAGCTTTGGCTTCCTCAAGGGTAACTGCACAAACCGGATGGTTGTATTCCTGCGGGAACCCCGGTTGAGGTGGAAAAATTCCTTCCGGTTTCTCACCCAGGAAATGCTGATAGTTTTGCACAGTTGTTTCAGTGGTCGCAACCATCAGATTGGCTACGGGCACCAATTTCATACCCTGGCTGTTCTCCCAGGCCTCGCCAAATACGAGAGAAGAGTCCCGTTTCATTGGGATGGTAATGGGAAGGGGAGTGGAATCTTCTACTTTTCCAGTCGCAAACTCAGGTTGGTAACCGGGGAGCCTCAGTTCCAGTGAAAAGGGGCCATGACGGAACGGACTGAGGGTGAAGGGAGTTGTTCCAATGACACGACCTCCGGAAATGATTTCAGCTCCTTTGGGTTCACTGTTCAGCAAAACGGTCCCAAATTCCCGAGCTACCACGCAGCGGAATGCGTCTTTTTGGGTAGGGCTTTTCTCTCGTTGTGGCGCTAGATAAAGATACTGGTCAAGGTAGCCAAATTCGCGGTCCTTTGCGGTCATCCAATCGCAGAAATCCCAGACTGCCTGCTCGTCTTCGATCTGGATTTGATTGCCGATCGCAACAGCGGGAACACTCGCGCCGGTTTCTTTCGTGTAAGTTTCAAAGAGAGAAACAGAAACGGGTTGGTCGGCGACATACTGTCCGGAAACCGGATTTTCCCGGAAGCTCATCCCGAGGCTGTTCTGCCAGGTCTGTGCGCCGGGCACGGGACGAAAATCAATTTTCAACTCTGCCTGAACCGATGGATTTCTTCCGGGCTCGAGGTTCTGAACGATAGGGAAGTCCAGATGGCCTGGGTTGCGAATCGTCAGCTCAACCACTCCTGGAGGGAACGCGAGAAAGTTAGTTGGAGTTCGTCCGATTTCTTCGTTGCCCGAATAGACCGTTGCGCCACTGGGGGTGCTGAAGATTTTCACTTCAGCCATAGTTGTCGGCACAGCGACAATTTTGGGTTTTTCTGGTGGTTTCGCTTCCGGAGTTTCCTTGGGCTCGGGTTCTTTTTCAGGTGGCGGCGGTTCGGATGGTTTATCTTGAAAAACCACTTCGCCGGTAACTCCTTCCGGTGGTTTTTCAATAATACTGAAGTCAGAAGGCTGCCCTGGTTCATCCGGGGTGCCATCGATTTCACCGGGCGAAGTGGGATCTGCTGCTCCGGGATTCAATCCGGTGAACATCTCCCGATCTTTCCAGAGCCAATAGCCACCCACTCCGATGATTGCCAACATTAACAAGGTCGCCATAGCCGTGAACTTGCTGAATGCCGAAGAACTTCGAACTGGCGGAATAGGGCGGGTCGGGTCTGGCTCGCCAGCTATTTTGCGTAAAGCAGCGGAAAAGATATGCGCAGTTTCGTATCGTTTGCGAGGATCGGGTGAACCGGCTCTGCAAATGACCGTATTCATCGAGCGCCACTCGTCCCGGTTCACGGTGGGTGGAAGCTCCATATTGGTCGGCAGCTCGGGAAAATCGAGACGGTCTTTTCCGGTGTGCATTTCGTACAGCACCATCGCCAAAGAATACAGATCGGCTGAGGTAGTGCCTGGACCTTCCGGTGGCACGTAGCCTTCAGTTCCCACATAGGTGCGCTGGCCATCTCTTGCGACCAAACCGACATCGGCGAGCTGTGGTCTCCCTTTTACAAAAATGATATTGGAAGGTTTAACGTCCCGGTGAGTCAAACCGGCCTGGTGCAAATGCCCCAGAGCCTCTGAAATGGCAATTCCCAGCGACGTGCATTCCTCAATCGGGCGAAGAGGATTCTGTCGCAAGTCGCTGGACAGTGTTCTTGGTCGGTAGGTTTCGGGATCGATTTCTTCGCCGGGGTCGCCCAGTTCGGCGTCGGCCAAATCCATGACGTAGTAGTAAAACCCCGCATCTTCTTCCCGACCGACATGGAGAACGTTTACCAGACCTTCGTGGTCCTGAGAGACCTGCTCGTAGCGCTGGATTCCTTCAAACTCGCGCTCGAAGGTCTTGTCCATTTCGAAATCTTCCCGACGGACGATCTTCACCGCGCGAAGCGCCCCGGTCACGGTTCGAGCGAGAAATACTTCCCCATATCCTCCTCCGCCGATCCGGCCGAGTATTTCGTAGTTGGGAATATCTGGATGATTTGAGTCCACCTTTGCGATCCGTTACGATAGACGAATCCTGCAAAGGTGACCAGATGATTTCGGAGCCGAAAAAGACTTACGTGACAATGTCGTTTTCGTCGGCGTCTTCGGGGAGCTCTTCGTAAACCACGATCTCAAAAACAGTATCAGGAGATATTTCCTTTCCGGCCCATCCAGAAGCCTGCGGCGGATCTTCGTCTTCGCTGATATCGAACCCGCTCACACGATGGCCAAATCCCCAGCCTCCGTAGGTGAAACGCGTTTCCACTTCACCTTCACAGGATTCCGCAAAAATTCCCAGATGTCTGGCGTCGTAGAATAATTCGTTGCTGCCATTGAAGCCAACCGGTTTCCCTTCCCCGTTGTTGCCAATGTCTTCCCCGTCGATGCGGCAATAGGCTTTCTCGCCGGTATCTTTGCGCTCTATTGACAGCCATTTCATCGACTCGGGAATTGAGGCTACTTCCCGCCCGCGGGCATTGGCTCCCCGATAAATATTTTGGTTCCACCACTTTGGATCGTTACCGCAGAAAACTACGGATGACTTCGCTTCCACCGGCTCTTCTTCCGTTTCGGGGATAATCTCTTCTTCGGCTCCGGCTGCAGGTTTATCTGACGTTTCGTGAACGACCGAATCCACGTCTTCCTGTTTCGAAGTGGTTTCCTCGATCTCTTCTGCTTTCTCGTCGTCTTTGTGAAATGCTCCCATGGCGGCGGCTCCTGCCGCACCGGCTGCGGCCGCAACAGCACCAATTACTGATTTGGACGTAGAGTCCTTTCCGGACTGTTCATGCTGATCGTCTTCCGAAGAGCTCTCAATTTCCCTGCCTTCATCGTCGAGATACACGACTGTTTTCCTGTCGCTGTCGCTGTTGAATTCGTTGTCCGTTTTTTCGAGAACTTCAGCTTCAATGACGTCGGGCAATTGTTCTCCCTTTGGTGAATTATGCTCTTCCACTTCCTCAATTTCTATGGAGTCAGTGATCGCTCCTTCAGAGGATTTTGCCGAGAGATCTTCGTTTTGCTCCGAAGCAACGAAGCCAAAGAGTTTCACCCTCTCTTCTGGCTGTTCTTTGAGATCTTGAGTTGATTGATCTTCCGGTTCTTTGGGCGCTTCCGTTAGCGCCTCCGTGTCTGATTCCGCCGCGTCGAAGGCATCTCTTGCCCGCTTCGCCCGTGCCGCTAGTTCTTCCTTACCTGGTGCCGTTGATATGGATGAGTCGATCGAGATCACTTCGTGTAAATTAGCGAAAGATTGGACAGAAGAAGACAGTCCATTTCCCGATTCGATTTCAGGAAGGTCGCCAAGGATTTTCTCGACCCGAGTGCTGAGTTTTTTCGTGGCGCTGTGCAATCCACCGCCTGGAAGGTCGTTGATTGATTCGAGCACTTTATCGAGGCTCTGGTGAGCTTGACCGCTAAGCTCTGTCGTCAGTGTCTTTTCTTCGGTAACCTTTTCACTCACATCAGAAACTTGAGACAAAATCCCGCCCAAGCGCTTCTGACGATCACGTAAAACTTCTCTATGCCTGCCCACGTCTTCCAAAGCATCACGGGAGCGATTCCTCCAGGCTGTGATTTCTTCGGGAACAACTCCCTCACCGAATGCCGGGAGGAGTCGCTCGGTTAATTCACCCATTCTTTCCTCGACCAGGCCAAGACGTGATAAATCTGCTCCGATTTGATTTCGCTCTTCCCGAACAGATTCGCTCAGGAAAAACACTCGGCTGCCCGGGTAATTAAGGGAGGAATCAGGACGCATTCGTCCTACCCAGCCGGAAAGTCTGTCCTGCCGCTCGCTGTTCTGCTGGTTGGTTAATGCCAGCTTTTCGTGCCTCCAGAGTAACTCAGGGCTGGGTTCAGAGCCTTTATTTCGAATCTTTGGTCCGGAATCTCCGTTTTGATCTGCCTCTGTCAGCTCAGGATGATCAGGCTTTTCGGACGAAAGTAGTTTTGAGAGAATAAATCCAATAAGGAACGAAACGAAAAATCCCAAAACCACATAAAAGAGGTCGCGATTGGACAGTCCCTGTAGAATACCAGCTGTGTTGGTTTGGCTAATCCAGGTAGGAAATAAAAGAAGGAGTTTCAAAAAAGGCAGCATCTCCGTAGATAATTTCTAAAATTTTTTGTATTTTAAGCAATTTATCGCAGTGGCCAAGTTAATTATTCACGGAATTGCTTCTCAAATTTCAAAAATCTCTACAAATTGAGAAAAAACGGCAAAATTTCTTTCTTGCTTCCCTGTTTTATCCAAAACAGTCTATGATTTTGCAAATGAACTACCTCTCGAAAATTCTCCCGGTCGCTTTCTTTGGATTGGCCCTCACTGCCCAGACACCTGCGAAAGCAGCAGATTTGACCCCGGAACAGGTCGAATCATTGAAAGCCAAAATCGAGGCATTGAAGAAATCTTTGGATAGTCACCTGTCGTCTCGCAACGAGGGGGCAGGTTCCCGGTTTCTTGCGGCTGCAGCAGATCCGAGGGCTGCAGTGGAATTGTATTTGGAGTGCCACAAGACGGTGAACTTTGATCGGGAAGGATTGAAAGAATCCGATTTCCGTGCCTGGAAGGAAACGGAAGCAGACACGCTGCGTGATGATGCGTTTGTTGAAGCGCTGCAAATGCAACTGAGGTATTTGGGACTTAGCTGTAAAGCTGCGGAAGTGAAAGATACGGAACAGGTTTTCACGCCGCTCACCAGCTATGTCGACAGCTTGAGCAAAATTGATAAGTGGCCGGAAGCGGGGCAGCAGAATCTTCTCATGCAGTCGGTGGCCAATTCCATTTTTGCTCAAGCATTCTATCTCGAAAAATTTCTTGGTCAGAATGAAAACTGGGAGGCCGTTCCCTTTAATATCGGCGGAATGTATGAGAAAACGATTCTGCCTCATCTCCGCGAAGAATCGCCGCAATCCCTGATGGCGGCTTGGGATAGAAGAATTTCTCAAGAGACGCTTCTGGTGGAATTTTTTGAGGAGCAGAAGGAAAAGCAGCTTCGCGGAATGGATCGTGATCAGGAACGGCGCACGAAGATGAGGCAGAATCGTGGAGGGGGAATCATGGGCTCGCACGACAAGGACGATTTCCTCAGAGAGACGTTGCCCAATCTGCAATGGTCAAAGCTGAAAGATCAGTTCCTTTATATTGATCAACTGGAAGGCGCCAAGGCGATGGTGGATTTTATCGAAAAGAATCTGACGCATCCCAAAGGGGAGGACTGGTTTTCTGATTTTACTTCCACCATTACCAGTGGCACTTCGGGAGGCGCTGCCCCCGCTCCTGCAGCTCCGGCTGCTGAGTAAGTCTACCGAAATTAGCTCAACTGATGTCTATGAGATTGATGGTGCTTGGCCTTTTTGTTCTGGCCTTTTCCTTGCCGATGGAAGGGGCCAATGTCCCGGATGGTGTGAAAACTCTTGAGCCGGGCTCAAAGGCTCCGGATTTCACTTTGCCGGGAGTGGACGGGAAAGATCATTCTCTGGCCGATTTTCAGGATTCCGATATTCTCGCAATCCTGTTTACTTGTAACCATTGCCCAAGTGCACAGGGAGCAGAGGCCCGGATCAAGCAATTGGTATCTGACTATTCAGACAAGAGTTTCCAGCTGGTTGCCATTTCCCCGAATGATCCTGATTCGGTCCGGCTCAATGAATTGGGCTACTCTGTCTACGGGGATTCTCTCGAGGACATGAAAAAACATGCACGGGATCAGGAGTTCAATTTTCCCTACTTGTACGACGGTGATACCCAATCAGTCAGCAAGGCCTACGGTGCGATGGCGACGCCTCACTTATTCATCTTCGATAAAGAACGGGTTCTTCGTTACGTTGGCCGGATTGACGACTCCAAGTATGGCGATCCTGCCACCATCAAAACCCATGATGCCAGACTTGCGATTGATGCCCTTTTGGCGGGAGCTGAAGTGGAAAACCCGAAAACCAGAGCACATGGTTGTTCGACGAAGTGGGCCTTCAAAAAAAATCTGGTTACAGAGTATAATGAGGAGTTCGTTTCGCGACCAGTGACCCTGGAGGTGGCAGGATCAGATCTGATTCAGAAACTGCGGAAAAATGGCACGGATAAGTATCGGCTCGTAAACCTTTGGGCAACCTGGTGTGGGCCCTGTGTTGCGGAGATGCCTCATCTTGTGGATATCGGTCGTCAGTTTGAAACCCGTGGTTTCGATATGATAACAATCAGCACGGATGATCCGAAGTTGCAGCCCAAGGCAGAAAAGCTATTGCAACGTTTTCATGCAGCAATGCCGCGTCTTACAGAAGCTTCCGTGAAGGAAGAGGGCCGAAACACCAATAATTATCTTTTTGATGGTGACACCGATGCACTTGCCGAAGCGCTGGATGTCGAGTGGCAGGGAACTCTTCCGCATACAGTTTTGATTTCTCCGGAAGGCGAAATCGTGCATCGAGTTTCAGGCGAAATAGATCCCGATGCTCTGAAGCGGGTTATCGTAGGTAAACTGGGGCGATTCTACACCGTGAAGTGATCAGGGGCCATAAGCTCAGGCCTAATCACCCGGTAACCCCAAACTTCCTCATATTTTGACCCGTGTTTGGCTCTGCAATAGTGAATCTGGTAATTTTATAAAAAATGCCAATATTGGGCGAATCACGGCTTGCGGGAAGGCAAATCTGTAGTACAGGTTCCGTCCTCCCGCAAAAATGTGGAGGAAATGGGTCGGTTAGATCGGTGTAAGGTTGGGTTTCCTGCAAGTAATTTGCACCTTTTGGAGCCCTCTTTTGAAAGATCAGACCCAGTTATCAAATTTTAGCAACAAATCATGAAAGTAAGACCATCTGTTAAGAGACTGTGCAGCGATTGTCGCCTCATTCGTCGAAAAGGTGTTTTGCGTGTGATTTGCAAGAATCCTCGCCACAAGCAACGTCAGGGATAAAATTTACCTAAAATCATCACATGGCCCGCCTACTTGGAGTTGAAATCCCGAATGAGAAGCGCATCGAAGCGTCGCTTCCTTATATATTCGGCATTGGTAGAAAAACCGCCCCAAAGATTCTTGAGGAGGCTGGAGTAGATCCAAACATTCGGACTGGTGAGCTCTCCGAGGAGCAGCTCGGTAAGATTGGTAATGCGATCACCAACGGAGGGATCATGATCGAGGGTGATCTTCGCCGTGATTTGCAGGGGCACATGAAGCGGCTCACATCAATCAATTGCTATCGCGGATACCGCCATCGTCGTGGTTTGCCTGTTCGTGGTCAGCGAACTTCCACTAATGCCCGCACACGCAAAGGGAAGCGGAAGACTGTAGGTGTTGTGCGTAAGTAATTTTTTACTCTCATTTATCATGGCTGAAGAGAAAGAAGACGTGAAACCTGCTGAGGCGGAAGCTCCGGCAGAAGAAAAGCCAGCAGCAGCTGCGGCGCCTGCGGAAGAAGCTGCTCCTGCTCCTGCGGCTGCAGAAGAGAAAAAAGATAAGCCGCGCACAGCGGAAGATATCTTTCTGGAGCTGGAAAGTGCAGAGGGTGTTGAAAAACCCAAGGTGCACAAGGCGAAGGGTAGTAAGAACGTTCAGTCAGGAATTGTGCACGTTGCTGCGACTTTCAACAACACTATCGTAACTGTTAGTGATCCCAACGGAAATGTCATCGGTTGGTCTAGTTCCGGTAAAATGGGATTTCGTGGGTCACGTAAAAGCACTGCGTATGCGGCGCAATTGGTTTCACAGGATGCTTGCCGTCAGGCGATGGCTCACGGTCTCAAGGAGGCTGAAGTTCGCGTGAAGGGTCCTGGTGCTGGTCGTGAGTCTGCTGTTCGGGCTGTTCAGGGTTTGGGAATTGAGGTTCTCAAGATCAAGGACGTGACTCCGGTGCCGCATAACGGCTGTCGTCCAAAGAAAGCCCGTCGGGTCTAATATTTTCACTTTTTTCCTTTTTCGAACCATGGCAAGACACAGAGGTCCTACTGATCGAATCAGCCGCCGTTTCGGTGTGCCGCTTTTCGGCCCGTCAAAAGCATTGGAACGCCGCCCTTACCCTCCGGGTCAGCACGGTGCCCGCGGTATGCGTCGCAAGCAGAGCGATTACTCCATCGCCTTGGCAGAGAAGCAGAAGCTTCGTCTGCAGTATGGCTTGATGGAGAAGCAGTTCCGCAAGTATTTTAAAGAAGCGCAGCGCCAGTACGGAGTGACCGGTGATATTTTGGTGCAACTTCTCGAAAGTCGTTTGGATAACGTTGTCTATCGTCTCGGCCTTGGCAGCACTCGTCGTGCCTCACGCCAGTTTGTTGGTCACGGACATGTGAAAGTGAATGGCCGCAGGGTTAACATTCCTTCGTATCACGTGAAACCGGGTGATGTAATCGAAGTAGTTGATAGCAACAAATCGAAAGGTTTGGCGAACCGCGTTCTCGATTCAACGCAAGCTCGTCCATTGATGGATTGGTTGACTTTGGACAAAGATAATTTGTCTGCGAAAATGGAGCGTGTTCCCGAGGCGGACGAGATTGACACAATGGTGAATGTTCAACTGGTGGTTGAGCTTTACTCCCGTTAATTGCAACGCTTTAGCGAATTTTGGAATGTGGCATTCGGCTCCCTTTGGGAATTACCGAATGTCACATTTTTGTTTGATAAGAAAAATTGGCTTGGATAGCCTTCTTGAAACCGTAAAAGTGATTGGCAAATCTCAGAACCAATTTTGATGATATGAAACCTTCTTCTTTAATGAAACCTCTTTTAGTGGCCGCCTGTATTGCAATGGCTGCTGCCTCTTCCGTAACTGCGCAATCCATCGAGGAATCGGCCCGTGCTTTAGCGGAAAAATACAAGTCATCTTTGGTGGTGGTAACCGTTAAGGGGAAGCTTTTGGCCTCCGGCCCCGCTGGGTCACTTCCGGAGCGCGATCAGAGTCGCCGAACTTTGGGGGTGACGATTGCAGACAACGGATTGATCGTCGTTTCAAATACAGCGATTGATGCCGCAGTTGGACTATCGGGACAACAGGCCCAAGTCGATGGAAAAGTGGTAAAGATCAATACAGCGAAGACGACCTTCAGTGATGTGGAGATCAGCTATGGTGATTCCACTCTTATTCACGGCAAAGTCGTTCGTCAGGAAGTGGAGGCCGACGTTGCATTTATTCTCCCGGATGTTGCGGAGGCAAAAGCGCTGAAAAAGACTTCGTTTGATAAGGTTGATTTGACGCAATTTGCAGCCGCCGCTCAGCAAGCGGATCAGGTGATCTCTCTCTCCCGTTCCTCCGCTGTATACGGCTACATGCCGACAGTTAGTATTGGTCGTATCACAGGGGTCTACAAAGGAGATAGAACGTTCTTCGTAACCACGGCTGGCACTGCGCAGGGACTTCCTGTTTTCACTGCCGATGGAAAGCCAGTTGGTATCACTGTGATGCGGATTGTGAAAGGCAAGCCATCCGGTGTTCTAGGCACCTTGTCTGCCGGCTCGATTCAGGTCATGGCCAATCTGGCGAAAGGGTAAGCAATTCCTTTCGAGTCGCCGGATATGTTCTACATTTCCCGATGTCATCGGGAGAGTCGAACGCTTATCAAAAACTGGTGGAATTATCCACCGAGCTACAGCTTTTGAAAAATACCCAGGCCCTGTTGGGCTGGGACCAGGAGGTGTTGCTGCCGAAAAAAGGTGTCGCATATCGAGGGCAGCAGATGTCCTGGTTAAGCGGCTACCTGCATAGGGAGTTTACCTCCGAGAAAGTCGGAGATTGGATTGCTGAGGCCGAAAGCACGGCAGCTACTCCGGAGGAAAATGCGAATCTTCGGGAGTGGAGGCACGAGTATGATCGGGCGACTAAGGTCCCCGTTGAGTTGGTGCAGCGTTTTGCTGAGACTCAAGTGCGGGCAAAGGCAGTTTGGGCGGAAGCCCGGGAGAAATCCGATTTTTCCCGGTTCGCTCCGGAGCTACAGAATTTGATCGATCTGAGCCGGGAACAAGCCGAATGCTGGGGATACGAAGGCTGCTTGTACGATGCCCTTCTTGATACCTACGAGCGGGGCATGACTTGTGAGCGTTTGGATGAAACGCTTGGTGGCTTGCGTGACGACTTGGTTCCCTTGGTCGAAGAAGCCTGTAACCGGGAACCGTTCGATCAATCGAAACTGGAAGGCGACTATCCGGTAGAGCAGCAGAAGGCTTTGAATCGGCTGATTGCAGAAGACATCGGATTTGATTTTGAGGCTGGCCGAATTGACACTGCCGTGCACCCGTTCTGCTCGGGGATGTCACCGTTTGATACTCGATTGACGACGCGATATGACGAAAGCGATTTTCGCAGCTCGTTGTTTGGTGTCCTGCATGAGGCAGGCCACGGGATGTATGAGCAGGGCTTGCGGGAAGACTGGCATGGGCAACCCATCGGACAGGCAGTTTCGTTGGGAATTCATGAATCACAGTCCCGCCTGTGGGAAAATCAGGTGGGCCGGAGTCGGGCATTTTGGGAAAAGTGGCTTCCGGTTGCTGCAGAGCATTTTCCTCACCTTGCGAACTTGTCTGTGGACGAAATGTTTGAGGCAGTAAATCAAGCGTCGAAGAGTTTCATTCGAGTGGAAGCAGACGAAGTGACCTACGATCTCCATATTCTGCTTCGCTATGAGATGGAGAAGGAAATCTTTGCAGGGAACCTGTCTCTGCAGGACATCCCCGGCGAATGGAACCGACGCTTCGAAGAGTATTTTGGGCTGAAGGTCGACAAAGACTCCAACGGGTGCCTTCAAGACATCCACTGGAGTATGGCGATTTTCGGGTATTTTCCCACCTACAGTCTGGGCAATATTAATGCGGCGCATCTGGCTGCTGCGGCCAAAGCTGATGAACCGGGTCTTTCAAGTCAGCTGGAGAAGGCTGATTACTCTGGCCTGCTACGCTGGATGCGGAAAAATGTGCATGAAAACGGCAGCGTGTATTTGCCGGATGACTTGATTCAGAAGGCTACCGGAACCTCCGCAGATCCAGCTCACTTGGTCGCTCACCTTCGCGAACGCTATCTATAGCGAAGATAAAGGAAAAAAGAAGAAGTGGCTGCCGGCTCCGGCTGGATCGAACAATGGGCCTCCGGACAGATGCGTCGAGCTCGCCAGAGCTGAATCTATTGCATCATACCGCTTGGGTAAAAATTTGTTCCGGCTCGAAAACCGACAACCGTAGAGAATTTCGTTCATAATTTT
>JAHDCN010000312.1 GCA_020629815.1 Verrucomicrobiota bacterium | reverse complement strand
GTTAGGTCATAGACTCAACAGGGTTAGGTCCCGCCCCACTGAACCAATTGCTCGGGAAAAACGCAGTCTTTGCACTCGGAGGCATCGATCAGACAAAAATCCCGATAGACTGCGAGTAGGCCTTGTTGCTGGTAGTATTTGCGAGAAAAGGCGCGGGCTCTTTTTTCATCTTCGCCAAACAGACGCAACAGCGCACGGCGGGTTTTTTCGTTGATGTCGGAGCCAGCCATCTTTTCGTAGTCCTGCCAAAACGTTGGCTGCTTCGCGACTATCCAGGGAAAGATCACATTGCCGAGAATGTCGCGTTGCCGGGCGCGACCAATCAGCTGCATGGGTTTGGGTGCTGCCTTCGATTGGACGGTGTAGTGGTGATTCCAGTAGTCGTGTCGCAGGTCGGTGCAGAGTCGAACAAAACGCCTTTCAGTCTCGGCCTCCGGTTTTTCCCAGATCTGTGCAAAGCGTTTCCACTGGTTGGTCAAAGTGGCGAGCGCCGCGACTCTTCTTTGCGGATGGTTCATGGGGCGGCTGCGACTTAATTGCCACGGGATTGCCCGAACAGCGGAAGGTTCGAATCCTGCCCGCATTTTCCACCAGCTCTCCCACAAGCTGCGAATGTATTCAGACGAGTCGGCGGGGATCTCGCGCTGGTTTGGATCGAGAAAACCGGCGACCCCGAATAACATGGCTTCGCGATTGATGGGGGAGAAGGAACGTAGGTCTGTGATCGAACAACGCTGTGAAAGAAGTGCCATTGGGGTTTGGTTCTGCCGAAATCCGAGTGCTTCCGCTATTCCCTGGAACAGGGCCTGACTTTGATTCCGGTTGTTCGCCATGGCCATCAGTCGCGCCGATTTCTCCCGCAGTCGGCTCTGAGCAGCTCCCAATAGGAGCGACTCCACGGCATCATCCTTCATGTCTGCCAGTGGCGTCACGCAGCGCCCGGGAAATGCCTCGGGTGGGTAACGACTGGCGGGCGGCGCCGGACCGGGATCGGGCGTGAGTTTCAGCTGAGGAATCTCCCGATGTTCCGATGTGCGAGTGAAAAAACGATCTCCAGAGATGGGGGCTTTGAGAAACACGTGAAGAATCACCTTATCAAATTCCGGATTGGTTCCATGCCCGTGATGTTCCCAATCGACTGCCTCCATATCGATCTCGATGGCACCAGTGTGGAGTTCGCCGTCGATCCGAATCGCGGTTTCGGTAAAGTCAGGGCCGGCTCCGCGATTCCAGTGACCAAACTGAACGATTTCGATGCGCTTGCCATCTTCGCCACTGAACTCGCGCCCATATTCACCGGCAAACCATTTCGCCTGCAATTCGATTTCCGTCAGGTCAGGGAAGAAGTCCACTGGTTCGCGGACGATTGAAATCGCATTTTGAAAAACGCCGTCCCGGAAGCTTTGGTACAATTGGCCAGCCTTCGGGAATTTCATGGTGTAAGAGCCTACGCAACTTTGTCTTGGGAAAACAGCACATTTGTTCGTAACGTTACCAACCGATATCGAATGCATAGGGTTTCTGTCATTTTTGCCATCCTTTATTGCTCTGCTTTTTCTTTGGCAGAGGAGTCCCGTCTGCCATGGACATCTTCGAAAGTGAAGGGTTCACCCGAGCCGCCAAAACCATATGTTGCGGAAATTGTCTGGCCCCATCTGACGTTTGAGAATGCGACGGATATTGCTCATTTGCCTTCGCGGAAGAAAATTTTTGTTACGCAGCAGCGGGGTAAAATCTTTGTCCTGCCGGATGACATCGAATCAGACATGCCGCAGCTCGAGTTGTTTGCAGATTTGAAGCAGGCGATTCCGGAGTTCGCTTCGTCGTTCAGTATTGCGTTTCATCCCCGATTTGAGAGCAACGGCGAGGTCTATGTGTTTTACCGCATCTTTGATCGCAACATGGACGACGGCACGCGCATCTCCCGCTTCCGTGTTTTTGATGATCGGCTGGAGTTGAACCCGGAAACCGAGGAGATTCTGATCACGTTCCGCTCGGGTGGGCACAATGGTGGGCACCTGGGGTTCGGGCCGGATGGTATGTTATACATTCTTACCGGTGACTCCGAAGTGCCGTCTCCACCCGACCCTTTGGATACCGGACAGGATCTGACCGATTTGCTCTCCAGCGTGTTGCGTATTGATGTTGATAAGCGCGTGCCCGGAAAGTTCTATCACGTTCCCGAAGACAATCCGTTTCTCGATGTGCCGCGGGCGCGACCGGAGATTTGGGCCTACGGATTTCGCAATCCCTGGAAGCTCTGCTTTCACCCAAAGACCGGGGATCTCTGGGTAGGGGATGTGGGATGGGAACTGTGGGAGATGCTTTATCGGGTTGAACGCGGATCCAACTTTGGCTGGCCAATCATTGAGGGGGCAGCAGTGATCAAACCGGATACCGATCCGGGCCCATCGCCGATTTCCGCGGCGGCGGTAATGCACCCTCACACGGAGTTTGCTTCGATTACCGGTGGTTACGTTTCGCAGACCGATCGACTGCCGGGTTTGAAGGATGTCTACCTGTATGGCGACTACGTGACCGGACAACTCTGGGGAGCCTGGTTTGATGAGAAGACAGGGAAGACTATCGTGGATAAGCAATATCTTGCTGACACGAGATTACAGATTGTTTCCTTTGGACAGGCTGCTAATGGCGAAGTGTTGTTTCTCGATTGGCCGCGAGATCAGCATTTGTATCGTCTAGTTCCAAATCCGGTGAAGGGAAGCGCGCAGGATTTTCCGCGCAAGCTCAGTGAGGCGGGAGTGTTTTCTGATCTTCAGAAGCAGCTTCCTGCGGACGGTGTCTACCCGTTCTCCATCAATGGGGAGATGTGGCATGACGGTGCGACGGCAGAGCGCTGGATCGGGATCCCTGAAGAGGAGACAATTCAGCAACCGGAACGTGGGCCGTTTGCAACTATCCCGGAGGGAACAGTATTGGCCAAAACGCTGAGCCACGAAGGACGAAAGATCGAGACCCAGTTGCTGCATTTTGAGAATAAAGCCTGGCAGGGATACAGCTATCGATGGAACAAAGAGCAGAGCGATGCGGAGTTGGTTGATGCTGCCGGAAAGACGGAGAAAATCGGTGATCTTTCGTGGACGTTTCACAGTCGGGCGGACTGTGTTCGCTGTCACAATATTGGTTCCGACTACCGGTTGGCCTTTCAACCCGGGCAGCTGAATCGCGATGGGCAGCTGGAGCGTTTTCAATCCTTGGGATTGATCAATGATCACTTTGTGAAAAAAGCAGAGAAGGAGCCTGCGGCAGAAGTTGCCGACGAAGCTGCGCCGATTGATCTGCGCGCGAGAACCTGGCTCTCTGCGAACTGCGCGCATTGTCATCGATTGAGGGGAGGTGGGTCAGTTACAATTAAGACCAACCTCTCCGAGAAGCTCGAGAATATGGATTTGTTAGGGATCAAGCCGTTGAAAGGTGGATTCGGTCTGGATGATCCGAAGTTGCTGTCCGCGGGGCAGCCGTTCAATTCCGTGCTCTACTACCGGTCGGTGACTTCGGGAGTTGGGCATATGCCAATGATCGGTGCAAAAACGGTAGACCCATTGGGAGCGAAGGTTTTGCACGACTGGATTGCATCACTCGGCGATTCGCCTGAGCCGAAACCCGGAGGAGTTTCAGCAGCGTTGCAAAGCAAGCATCGAATCTTTACAGGCGAACTGAAAGGTGAAGAAAAGGCGCAGGCGATTCAGTCTGCGAAGGAATCAAGCGATCCGATTATTAACGGACTGTTTCAGGAGTTCTCTGACGACTAGGAGCTAAGACCACCTCACCGGTTAAACCGGTAGAATGGATTTTTTT
>JAHDCN010000311.1 GCA_020629815.1 Verrucomicrobiota bacterium | reverse complement strand
ATGCCGTTGTGCTTCGGCACCATGTGGTAGGAAGGATACTCGTAGTAGTGGTAGTAAACTCCTTTACGCCAATCGTCCGGAGTCTCTCCTTTTAGCAAAGGAACCAGTGACTTGCCCTGCATGTCGGACGGAATATCCGCACCGGCGATATCGAGAAAAGTCTCAGCGTAGTCGATGTTCTGCACCAGGTCTGTGTTGCGGGAGCCGGGCTTGGTCACACCGGGCCACTTCACGATCAGTGGCATTTTGAAGGACTCCTCATACATCCAGCGCTTGTCGTACCAACCGTGGTCGCCAATGTAAAAACCCTGATCGGAAGAGTAGATAAAAATGGTATTGTCAGCGATACCCTCTTCTTCGAGTGTCTTCATCACGCGGGCCAGATTCTCATCGACCCCCTTAATGCAACGCAGGTAGTTTTTCGCGTAGCGCTGAAATTTCCAACGAACCACGTCTTTGCCCTCGAGTTTCGCTTCGTGAAATGCCTTGTCCTTTGGTCCATAGGCATCACGCCACTGCTGCATTTGCGTGGACGTCATTCGCTTCATATTCATCCAGGCGGAGCGGTCCTGACTTGGCATTCTGGTTTTCGGGTATTCTTTGCTCGGTGTCAGGTCGAGGAAGACATCAAAGTCGATGTACATGTGACGGTCGATTTCCATTTCCTGATGACGCCCGTGAGGACGAGTCGCGTAGTCGTCAAACAAGGTCGCCGGCTCGGGAATGTCGATGTCGTCGTAGAGTGTCAGGTGACGCGGTGCAGGCATCCAGGTCCGGTGAGGGGCCTTGTGCTGGCACATCAGCATGAAGGGCTTGTCATCCGGACGGTCCTTGATGAACTCGATACCCATGTCGGTGACGATGTCGGTGCAATAGCCTTCGACTACGATTTCGCCATCGGGAGTCTTCAGCTTGGGGTTGTAGTAATCGCCCTGGCCGGGAAGAACAGCCCAGGAATCAAAGCCCTGCGGATTGCCTTTCAGGTGGGATTTGCCATACATCGCTGTGTGATAACCAGCCTTTTGCAAAAGCTTGGGAAAAATCTGCTGATTCCAATCGAAAGTGTTGCCGTTCTGCATGAAACCATTCTTATGGCTGTGCTTGCCGGTCATGATTGCAGCCCGGCTCGGTCCGCAGATCGAGTTGCCGCAAAAGCTGTTCTCAAACAGCATTCCCTGGGCAGCCAATTTGTCGATCTCCGGAGTGGGGTTGATTCCTTTCAGCCAGCCGTTGTAAGCGCCGATAGCGTGAGGGGCGTGATCATCGGTAAAAAAGAAGACAATGTTCGGGCGTTTGTCTTCGGCGGACGCGATGGAAGCCGCCGCAAAAAGAGAAAGGAAAAGCAAGAGGTGTTTCTTCATAGGTTTCTTCAGGAACGGTAAAGAGCCGACCGCGAAATGCAAGCCTGTCGATGCCCCCTGATTTCGTTTCGATTCATTCTAAGATTGCAACGCTGTCCGATTTGGAGAATTTTGCATCTATGGAAACCGTGAACTGCCGGGATTGCGGCCTAACCGTAGATTCGCGTCTGCAGGTCGACTCGAATCAATGGGAGAATGGAGAATATATTTGTCCCATCTGCCGTCCTCCGGAATCTTCGAAAGGCAGGTATGGCAAGATTTTGCCCATGATTTTCCTGGTGGTGGGAATCCTTTTTTCACTGCTTTTGCAAACTTGCAGTTTCCGCCAGATCGCTGAAGCCCGCCAGATTTCACGGATCCCGCAAACCAAGGTGATGGCGGCGGTCGATGGCGAGGTCAACCTCACCGGAAGGGCTCTGGCCAATCAGGGGACGGGAGAAAAAGATTTGCTCGTAAGGGCTCCGTTTTCGAAGACAATGTGCCTCTATTTCCACTATGAGAAAGAGGAGGAACGGCGCGATTCTGATGGCGACAAAAAATGGGTGACCGTGGACGAGCAGGAACAGTTCGTTCCGTTTTTGCTCAACGACGGCAGCGGTGAGTTGCAAGTGCGGCCTGGTGGAAAAGTAGACTTCAATATCGATGTGTCGATTCGTCGGACAGTCGGGAAATACCGCTACACAGAAAGGCGAATCGATCCGAGACAGCGGGTTTTTATTTTTGGCATGTTGCAGGATGACGGTGACAGCCCGGGGTTCGTGGAGTTTGAAACCAAAGGCGACTACAAGCCGATCATTTCCACCCATTCGGAATTCCAGGAGCGCTCGTCCAGAACCTACTCTTCGCTCTACACCTGTTGGCTTGGACTCGTCTTTGCCGGCTTCGCAACGGCGGCCGGGTTTTACCTAATGCGTCAGCATCGCATTCTGTTTTTCTTTAGCCTCCTCAGCATCATCATCGGAGTCATCCTGACGGGGCTTGGTCTCAGCATGATGCATAAGGATCTTAAGAGCTCTCAGTCGCGCGCCAACCGACAGGAGAATTCCGTTCGCCAATTGATTCAAAACGAGCTGGCTGCTAACGGCGCTCAATGGGATGGAGAATGGAAAACGCTCGGTGAGGTGTCACGATTTGAACAAGTTCCGGGTAACATAAGGACACGCCTGCGCCGCATCCGCATCGATCTCGCCTCCAATAGCAAACGGGTTCGTAGTCAGGCCACTTCCTTTCCGTATAACCTGGTTCGTGGGCTTTCTGGGCAACCCCTGCCTGCAGAGATTCCTTTGCCTCCACGAGATGTGGAATTTTTGGAAAAAATTGAAGGACAGTTCGTCAAAGCCAAGCTCGGCAAGACCGGTGCTGTCTTTGTGGGTGGTCTTGGGATACTTGGCGCCTTTTTTACTCTGCTGATCGGCTTCCGTTCGATTCGGCACAAACGCTTAATGGAAGCCGTCGCTACCTCTCCGGCGGTGGGAGTTACCTACGGAATTTCTGAAGTGAAAGGAATCATTGGTTTGCCCGATCACAACCAGCCGCTTCTGGAAGGACCGCTCAGCAAAAAGCCCTGCGTGATGTTCGACTACAAAGTTCAGGAAAAGCGTGGCTCTGGGAAAAATGCCAAGTGGGTCACGATTCAACACGACAAGCGTCGACGGGAATTTTTATGTGTGGATCAAAGTGGGTCCGTTTCGATCAATCCAGCCCAGGCGAAGATCAAGTCGTGGCGACACTCTTCTGAACAAAGAGGTAGGCTTCGCTACTCGGAAGATCGATTGCAGTTGGGTGACCCTCTGTATGTGATCGGGGAATGCTCGATTCATCCGCAGAAAGGCGATTGCCTTCAGCTTAAGGCAGGGGAGAACAAAAAGGATTTCCTGATCTCCGACTACGAGGAGGAGTATCTCCTGATGAAGGGAGGCAGCAAAGCGACCTTCTTCCTGACACTCGCTTTCGCTGGGGTTTTGTTAGTCACTTTGTTGTTGTTCGGAGTAAAGGGGCAGTTGAATCCGGTCACCTTTTTGGCGAGCGCGCTGGTGGCACCGATCATGATGAGCGTGATTGCCATTGTGATGCACTACAATGATTTGGTTTCCCTACGCACCCGGGCCCGCAGAAACCGCTCGAATATTGATGTTGCCCTGAAGAAGCGTCACGATCTCGTTCCGCAGCTGCAGGAAGTCGCGCAGGAAGCTATGAGCCACGAGCAGGAAGTGTTGCAAGGTGTGGCTGCTCTGCGCAGCGCGTCAGGGCAATCGGATGTGACTAGTCAGATTCGCGAAGGCCACGCGGCGGTCGAACAGCTGTTTGCCTTGCAGGAAAAGTATCCGGACCTGCAGTCAGGTGAGGCGATGAAAGATTTCTTCCGAAGATTGGTAACCGTGGAAAACGAAGTGGCGTTTATTTCGCAGGGCTACAACGACGCCGTCGAAAACTACAACACCCGCATCGCCAGCTTTCCGGATGTGTT
>JAHDCN010000013.1 GCA_020629815.1 Verrucomicrobiota bacterium | reverse complement strand
ATCTTCAGTAAACTTCCCGGCTCCTTCCCACAACGCATCCCAATTCATATTCGGCCGCCGCGACTGCTCTGTGAGCCTCCCCTCTCCTTTTGCGCCGTTCGGATTCAAACGAAAGTAAAATCCCTCGCGCCCGGTTTGGAACGGATCGAGTATAATCCAGACAAAGTCATTCGACCCCACAGATTGATCCCGCTGCATGATAGTGGCCCGAATCTCTTCAGGCTCCGAGTCGAAGCAGTAAAACGCGACATAAAGATTCCGTTCATCATAGCAAACCCGAACCTCTGTCTTTTCAGACGGCGGAGCAGTATCATTCGGATACTGTTGCGAAAGATTCGAAATCAATCGGCTGCTTTGCCAGGCAGGATCATCCAGCACACCATCAATCGACGGAGCCTCCGTAGAGATTCTCGGGGCTTCAAATCCGGGCTCAGCGGACACAGAAAACGCCGCCAGCCAAAATACGGTGGGCGCAATAAGACAAAAGAAAACACTCTTCCGGGAAAGCGGCATTCGGTTTCGTGATCCAACAGGGTCAACTCGAACACCCAACCCTGTTAGGTCATTGACCTAACCCTGTTGAGTCCCGCATCTAACCCTGTTAGGTCGCGGACTATACCCTGTTTGGTCCTATGCTGTAGCCCCTGATTCCGGAGCACCCAACGAAAATTTTGTCACGATCATGCCTCGAGAATTTTCTCGAAGCGGGCGCCGATTTTTTCGAGGTCGAAATTTTCCTCAGCATACGCTCTGCCGTTTTGACCAAACCTTTTGCATTCTGCCTCATTTTCCCGCAATCTCGCTGCGGCTTGTAGAAATCCTGCCGTATCATCGGGCTCGACCGTGAGACCAGCTTCTTCATCTTTGATGATTTGCGCAGCCAGATTCACTCCCGGGACCGCGAGCAAAATTGCACGCTCCGCGCAGAGGTAGGTCAGCACTTTGGATGGCACGGAGAACACGCCGGCATCCGGCTCCAGGACTCCGATGAGCACGTTGCCCGCAGCCAGCATATTTGGAACCTGCGCGAAGTCCTGATAGGGCAACAGCAGCAGATTTTTCAGACCGTGCTCTTCACACTTTTCTTTCAGCCACTCAGCTCCCAAACCTTCGGAAGTAACAACCACTTTCACGCCCTCGTCGTCACGATGCTGCAGGGCAAGTTGCAATAGGAGATCAGGGTTGTGCTTCATTCCCAGTGTTCCGGAATAGAGAAACACAAATGAGTCATGGAGGTCTTTTTCCCGGCTCCAGTCGTTGTCCGCAGATTGCAGCGGCAGACGCTCAATCGGCGACCAGTTGGGATGAAAATGAATTTTCTCCCCGGGCACTCCAAAATCGTTTTCCAGAATGGGGCGGAAATCATCTGTGATCACAACGATCCCGTCACTCATCTGAAAATGTTTGCGATCGAGATGAGTGTAATAACCACCCACCATGTGCCCGACGATCGGGAGCTTTTTCTTTGCAAACTTCGCCACCGCAATGCTGTAGAAATCCTGCACCCAGTAGAAGAAGCGACTATCAATTGCCTTTGTCGCTTTGACGATCCCGTGCTGAGTCTCTGTCGGTGTATTTCCGGATAGCACAACCTCTGGACGGATTCGCTCGATCTCTTTGCCTACCCTTCGCCCGAATTCGACTTCCATCTTCCTCCTACGGGTGAAGCTGTATTTGTATTTCACGTAGTCCTCGTCCATCGGGACCTCGAGACTGGTAAAATTCTCTGGATCGTCCGGCGTTTTGGCAAGTTCTCCCCGGGGAGTTTGCAGCGAAGAGGCAAATGCATGAGTCACCTCATGCCCCCGCCGGGCCAACTCGCGACTGAGTTGTACGGGAAATGCATGGCCAGCGTAATCGTGGATCAGGATTTTCATGACGAGGAAACCTTGTTAATAAACGACAACGAATTGTTATTTCCACAATTATTCTAATATTTATAATGTAAATCCAGTTTTGTGATTCGAGAGTTTCTGTAGCCTTTGCCATGAGACATTTACTTGTCCCTTCTCTTTTCCTTGCCTTGTTTTCCTTGTCTGGACAATGCGATGAGGTGGTATTTGAAGAAGACTTTAACGAAGTCTCCGACTCAATCCTCTATCAGAAAATACGTAAGCATCAGCGAGTGGAAATTGATGAAGCAGGAGGGCCGGACGGCAGCCCGGCGGTAAAAGTCTCCTACGTTCCCAGCAAAGATGGCAGTGAACGCATTGCTCTTTTTGCTCCGCTAAAAAGAAGCGGGATTGAGTTTAGTCTTTCCTACGATGTGAAGTTTGACCGGGAATTCGAGTTCGTTCGCGGTGGAAAGTTACCGGGACTGGGACCAGACAACTGGATCACAGGAGGTCGCCCTGGTTCACCTGATGGCTGGAGCGCCCGTATTATGTGGCACAAGGAAGCACGATTGGTCAGTTACCTCTATCACCAGAACCAACCGGACAGAACCGGGGACTCCCGCCGTTCGGAAAGATTTTCGTTTCGAGGCGGACGCTATCAGTCAGTGACGATTCATCTCAAGCTGAATACGAAGCCCAAAAAAGATGACGGGTTCGTCCAAATCTATGTCGATGGCGACAAAGTGTTGGAACATAAGGAAGTTGTGTTCAGAAACGAATCTGGAGCGAACTCTGAAATCTCCCACCTTTTATTTCATACCTTCCACGGAGGTTCAGACTCGAGTTGGTCTCCAAAGCGAACTGTTTATGCCTGGTTTGACAATATCGAGGTGACCAAAGGCAAGATGATCCGGTCCCGGCCGAAAAAATGAACACGGACCGGGCCAATTATTTAGGATTCATCGACGCGAGCTGAAGGTCTTTGGAATTCAGAACCCGAAATTTGCCAACAGATAGAGCTGGGTCGGTGAGACTGCCGATGCGAATCCGCTCCAGTCGTTTCACTTTGAAACCCAGCTTGGAAAACATCCGCCGAATCTGGCGATTGTAGCCCTGACAAAGGACCACTCGCAGCTTTCTTCGGGAATCCATGGAAACCCTTTCCGCCTTGGCATGACCTTCTTCAAAACGAAAACCTTCGAGCAGGCGAGGAATCAGCTCCCGATCAAACATATGATCGAGATAGACTTCGTATTCCTTTTCGACGTGATGCCTCGGATGCGTCAAAGCCTCGGTCAGATCCCCTGAATTGGTGAGAATCAGTAGGCCTTCGCTTTGGTAATCGAGACGACCCACATAGTTCAACCGACCAAATTTCTTCGATAAAAGTTCGTAGATTGTTTTGCGACCTTCGGGATCACTGCGAGTACAGAGGTAACCCTTCGGTTTATTCAGAAGCAGGGAGAGCTTCGTCGCCTGCTGCAGCAGTTTGCCGTCGTACTTGACGTGATCGCCGGGCATCACGCGCATTCCGGGCGAGAGAACAATCTCTCCGTTGATCGTTACCCGACCCTCCGCAATCAGAGGTTCGCTACCTCGACGGGAGGCAACGCCACATGAGGCCAGAAACCGGTTCAACCGGATGCCCTTTTCTTCTTCCCGACTCATTGGCAGGCGGGATGCAGACGCAAAAATTATGCGTCAGGCTTGGTCTTGGGAAGACCGATAGCGCTCTGGCCGTCTTTCCACTCACCACGCTCCTTGAGAGCTTTGATACGCTCAAAACGCTTCATAACGCTACGCTTGGCGCCTACGCTTCCGGATTTCTTCAGGCTGGGATGCTGTGACATGTCAAAAACTCCTGTGTTTAGTGAGGCGCGGAATTTAGGACGAATCAGGCAGATTGCAAGCAATTTTGGCCCAGCCATGAGCGTCTCATCCGATTCAGGTAAAACATAGCCTTGCGGCCAATTTCCGTTTCCGGTAGTCTGCGGAATGATTTTGAATAGAAGTCTCCTTCTTTTCCTCGGCTCTTTTGTGCTCGCAACAGCTCTGGATGCGCAGACAAATCTGCCGCCGGACCCTTTTGCCAATCTTGGTGATCTACCGGAAATTCCGGACTACGACGTGGAGGTCGATCGCAAGCGAGGCACTTTTACAGTTTCCGCAGATGACGGAAAATACACGGCGGGAAGCCACTTCGGAACCTGGAACTGGGATTTCCAGTCAGAGCGTTGGGGCAACTACTACGTCGCGCTGCGTTACACGTCAGCAATGGGATCAAAGGTCGGTATACAGATCAAGGTGGGTGAAAAGGCAGTGCTGAAAGGCTACGCACCGAGAACCGGTGGCTCGGATAAAGAAAACACTCTGATTCTGGGCACGGCCTATTTGCCGGAATCCGGCGAATATCGTATTTCGATGCTCACCGGTGATCAATCAAACGGCCCGGGTTTCGTGGTTAAAGCCGTTGAGTTTATCCCCGCTCCGGAAGCCGAAGTCCTGGGTCAATCGATCGACGGGGTAATCCAGCTGGATGCAAAGACGGCTACGACCTACGCGAAGAAGATGCGCTACGAACCGCAGGAGAAAAAGAACTGCCTCGGATTCTGGGTGGACGAAAACGACTGGGCCGAGTGGAAGTTTGATGTCTCGACTCCGGGTAAATTCAAAGTGGTAGTAACGCAGGGCTGCGGCCCGGGTAATGGTGGCAGCGAGGTCGCTCTTCTAGTCAACGACCAGACAGTGAAGTTCACGGTCGAAGACACCGGTGGTTTTCAAAACTGGAAAGATCGCGAGCTGGGTATTGTCGATCTCGCCGAAGTCGGCGAACACAAACTGGCCGTTAAGCCGCTGAAGAAAGCAGGCAAAGCGGTGATGGACATTCAGAAAATCGTTCTGACACCGGTAACCGGCGGTTAACACATGGCGGAGAAATCCTCTCCTCGATCTGTGCTGTCGGTTTTTCCGGACCGGCTGAGCCCGGTTTTCGTCAAAGAACTCCGGCAGGGTCTCCGGGCCAACTGGTTTGTCTGGCCTTTTATTGCCGTTCAGATTTTCGCCATTATTGCTGTCGGCATCGAAATGGCCCTCGGCTTCGTTGGTGAGGACCTTGGTTTTACTCGCGGTGTATTCGCCAGCGGTGGTGTGTTCTTCTTTATCCTTGCGATTGTCTTTGTGGTGGTGATGCCGCTCACGCTTTTCGGCGCACTGCAGCCGGAAGTGAAGGAGGGGAACGTGGAATTGCTGCTCATGTCAGACCTGAGCCGCTGGCAGATCGTGCTGGGTAAACTGATCGTCGGCAGTGTCCTGAGCGGCTTGATGATGGTCTCGCTCCTCCCCTATCTGCTAATCCGCTATTTCGTAGGTGATGTGGAATTGGTTGAGAATGCCACCGGCATTTTCTACCTGATGATGCTCAATCTGATCATCAATGCCATTGTGCTGGGAGCTTCCGGTTTTTCCAACTACGTCGGGCGTGCATTTCTGATCATGTTTATGCTGTTTTCCTTTCTCATCACTGCAACAATCGCCGGGGTATTTTTCGGTTCCATGGGAGGCAATGCCGTTTGGGTGGTTCTTGGCCTGGTTGCTATCTGCCTGGTATTTATCGCTCTGAGTTTGCAGCTGGGAAGGGCAAAACTTCGAGTATACGAAAACCCTCTCGACCCTCCGGCCACCGCGCTGATTATCGTCATGTTCGTAGTCGCGCCGATCGCGGCTGGCATGTTTGTAGGCGTGATGGCGGCAGCTGCAGCAGCTGCCTGGGCGAAGTGGCTGGCAAACCTTCTGGCGATTATTATATTCTGTTTGCTGGCATTCGGGATTGCGATGATCGACCGTGGACCGGGTAAGAAAAAGTCAGTGCGTTGGGCTCAACCCTGACATTGCTTCGGCCAAAACCTCAACTCGACGAACTCGCAAACCGTTTTACCTTGGGAAGGATTTCCATGGTTACCTCACCGCTTTACAACACAATCAAGGCAGCGTTCGACGACGAAGACTGGGCCTACGAAGAATTCCCGGACCGGGAGGTGATCCGCACCGGCCTCGAGGTGTTCCACACCCGGGTCATGCTTCATGCGCAGGTATTTCCGCAGTGGAATATGATGTCCATCGTATCCGAGTCTCCGCGATCTACCGACTCTGCAGCAAGGCGCGAGCGTCTGGCTGAACTGGCGATGCGAACCAACTTAACTCTCAACGTCGGCAATATTGAAATGAACTGGGATACCGGTCAGCTGTTGTTTCGCGCGACCAACCTTTTTCCCGATCCAGCGGGAGACTTCGCGATCGTAAAACGGCTGATACACAGCGCAATCGTTGAGATGGATCGACTGGCACCGCTGGAGGCAGCAATTCACCGTGCGGAAGGAAGTGTTCTCGCATCAATGGACATCACTGAGTTGATGCAGAGGGAAGATTTGATTCCACAGATTGATGCAGATCAGGAAGCACAGAATTCATGACTGGAGCTGATCCAGAAGAGCTGCCGAGTGAATCGGTTTTTGTTCTTAAGGACGACCAGCGTCGCGGGCCCTACTCGCTGGAAGAGTTGATTGAACTCGTCGATATCGGCGAGCTGGATTACGAAGATCTTTGTCTGCGCGAAGATGGGGAAGACTTCGAGCGGGTTCGCGATGTTCTCGACTGGGAAGAGCCGGTAGCACGGAGCCAACCTTCTCCCTCCTCTTCAAAACCGACGAAAGAGACGGCTCCGGACTCCGCCCGAATTATGGCGAGAAGCCCAAACGAGCTGCTTTACCGGGGATTCCCCAGTGTCGTTGCTTTTCCGTGGCCTTTTCTGGGGGCTGTCGCCGGAGTCGTGGCCGGTTTTTGGCTGAACACGTATGGCAGTTGGGTGACAATCGGTTGCTTTATCGTTGCGCTGGCATGCTTCGCTTACATTCTTCTCGAGCGGGCGATGCGTCAGTACACGATCACGAACCGCCGGGTCGAAGTGATCACAGGATTGATCGCAAAAAGCAGCAAAGAAGCGCTGATCGATGACATCCGGGCCATCAATGTGGTGCGCCGGGGTATTCCCGGGATGCTCGGAATCGGGACGGTTGAGTTTAATACAACCGGGGATGAGCCCGAGGTTGTTTTCCGCGACGTTTGGGCAGCCAAAGAAGTGAAAGCTCTTGTTCGGAAAATTCAGGACGCCATCGGATAGACAGTTATTTGTGATTTTTTGGAAACAGTCCAGACAGCATCTGGCACAACGATTCTTTGGTTTTTATAATCTGCCGAAGATTCTCGAAAACTGGCGCAATTCTTTTTCAAAAATCGCCTATTCCTGAACCGAAAGTTGTTGCGCAGGAGGAGGTTTTCCATTGAGTCAAAACTGTGAAATTTCTCGGTGGTCTCATTCTTTTCCTCATCATCTTTTTTGCAGCAGGCATAGGAATGCACTATGCGCTTTACAAAGAACCCGGAGCCTTTCTTTGGTCACTGCAGGAAAATCCTGATGGCAGCAAGCAAGTTCGCAGCACCGCAGGCAAGCTTGCAGAGGAAGCGGCCGATGGCGCTGCCGAACCGGAAACCGCAGCAGAGAAACAAGGCGACACGATCTCCCTTTATAACAGCAAAGATTTAGGTCAGTGGGAAAAGACTGCCTTCGGTGGAGAGGGTGATGTTTTTGTAAACGAAGACGGTAATTTGGAATTCGGCTTTGGAGCAATCATGACCGGTGTCCACTGGGGCGGTGAAGTTCCGGCCACTTCCAACTACGAAATTAACCTGGAAGCGATGAAGCTCGACGGGAATGATTTTTTCTGCGCGCTCACATTCCCTGTGAAAGAAAGCCATGCGACCTTCGTAATTGGCGGCTGGGGCGGCGGCGTGGTTGGTATTTCCTGTGTCGACGACCTGAATGCATCGGAGAACGAAACGATGCAGATTGACGGTTTCGAAGACAACAAATGGTATAAAATTCGCGTGAAAGTAACTGACGACCGGCTCGACTGCTGGATTGACGATGATCACATGGTCGATCTACCACTCAAGGACCGGAAGATCAGCCTTCTCCCCGGCGATATCGAACTCAGCGTTCCTATCGGCCTGGCCAGTTTCATCACGCGATCCCAATACCGAAATATCCAATGGACGAATCTGCCATCCCCCCAGCAGACAGATTCGGAATAGGCAAACCCCCGCTTGTATAACGTCACCCCGAGCTTCTTTTCGATGTCTCTTCGGGATAAACTTTAGGCAGGTGAAGTTTGCTGGAAATTATAAAATTGTCTAAAATTAAAATTATGCGGGGCTTAATTATCAACTTTTTGAATCATTTGCTTGACCTGAAGCAAAAATGCTGTCTCGATTATTAAAAATTGAGCGCAAAGACCGCTGCGTAAAATTTTCACTACTAAAAACACAACAAAAATTTATCTCACTCAACAACCTCGGACTGTATGAATCTTCGCGACCAACTTAAAGAAATCCTCCCGGATATCCTTCCTAGAAATCCCGCTCAGGCGATCAAAGGAACGGAACTAATCGAGATGGTGAAACACCGTCTGAAGCAGGATTACTCGGACGCGACGTTGCGCTATCACTTTTCTA
Source organism: Verrucomicrobiota bacterium (assembly GCA_020629815.1). Classification (GTDB taxonomy): domain Bacteria; phylum Verrucomicrobiota; class Verrucomicrobiia; order Verrucomicrobiales; family DEV007; genus Arctic95D-9. Next base: position 14,835 of record JAHDCN010000013.1, on the reverse strand, counting down.
TCATGTCCTGCGATCCTTCTTCCCCGATCGCAAAAGTAGAACAAGGGCAGGGATATTATCTTCGCTCCACCACGATTCACACGCTGAACAGCGCGCGGAACATGATTGGTTCTCAACTGAGCCAAAGTTCCGGGAATGAACAGCCCCTGAGCGGTCAGGAAGTAGACGTGGTAATGGCCCGAGCCAACAAGTTTCGGGCTGTGGTTCAACGTTACATGGAATCTGTGCAGCAACATTCCTTTTCGTTCGAGCAGAGCTTTTCCATCGATGCTGCAGCCAATCGCTGGCGCGTCCCTGATTTGGCCGTTGTCCAGTGGATCATGGCGGATGGAGACGAAGAAGAGACCACGATCAATCGCGATGAGTTGGATGTATTTCGTCGATTGGGTCGCTCCCCTTTCCGAATCTCAAGTATCAAACTGCGCCTGCAGTTGGAGCCGGGTGATTTGTATCAAAACCTGTATCAGACACTGGCTACATCAGAATGGGCGAACACCGGTGAGCTGATGGTCGCCGAGAACATCGAAGATCCCGCGATTCTGGAAGAAATTCGCAGTTTCTCCAGTCGCTACGGAGTGGGCGTGGTGAGCTTCGGCCTCGATGCTGATATTCTGGACGACATGCCAGAGCCGGCTGCGATCGAAAACCTTGGTCCGGATGAATTCGGCTCGATTCAGAGCCTGTTCCAGATGCGCCGCTATGCAGCGCCAAACTCTTCCACCGATTTTAGCTGGGAACATGTTTCCCTGTTCGCTCACCACAACCAGGACTTCGCCGACTTCCGCAACTGGATTTCAAAATGTCTGGTTGAAGAGCGCATGATTTCTTCACGCGAGTATCTCGATTCTCTTCGGGACACTGCAGCGGAGACGACCGGCACCGAATACGTGGCCTAGATTCGTCCAATCAAAAATTTTGTTAGGCCCTTTCCCCGGTTTAGCGAAACACGAAACAAAACAGAAAAGCGGTCCTTCGGGGCCGCTTTTTCTTTGGTTTTCGTCAGTCGTGCGTTTCTGAATCTTCAATACTGTCGATGCCAAATTCCTCCAGAACAGCCCGCGGAACATACTCGAGCGCCGCTTCGGAGGTTGCCTCTAATACAACCGGGCAGGCATGACCGGCATCGAAAGCCTCTTTCCAACGCCCGGCACAGACACACCATTGGTCACCGGGACGTAAGCCCGGGAACCCATACATCGGCATCGGAGTCGATAGATCGTTTCCCGATGCTTTGCTAAACGCCAGGAACTCCTCAGTCACTCGGCAGCAGATTGCGTGACATCCAAGATCTTCGGCACCGACGTTGCAGCAACCATCGCGGTAGAAACCTGTCAAAGGATCGATACTGCAGGGAACGAGCTCCCGCCCATAGATGTTGCGATTGTTACTCATTGTCGATCTCCACCATGGCAGGAATACAGACTTCCAGCAAGCGACACAGTTCTCCGGCTGCTTTCTCGCCGGTTTCCATTACTTCGGAATGGCTCAGAGGCTGATTAGTAAGACCTGCTCCGTAGTTGGTCAGGCAGGAAAACCCCACCACTTTTAAACCCAGTGCCCGGGCCTGAATTGCTTCAGGAACTGTTGACATCCCCACCGCATCCGCACCCAGGGTTCGCAGCATTCGAATTTCTGCCGGCGTTTCATACTCAGGACCGTTCACCCAGGCGTAGACACCCTCGTGCAGAATTCCGCCACCGAGCTCCTTTTGTTCGTCTTTAAGCAATGCCCGAAGAGCCGGGCAATAAACCGTAGACTGGTCGATGAAATTTGGTCCTCCGGTGAGTGGGGAATGCCTTGCCAGGTTCAAATGATCGGATAGCAACATCCATCGGCCAGGCTTGAAATTCCCATTCACGATGCCTGCCGCATTGGTGACGATTAGAATTTCGACACCAGCCGCAGCCATAATTCGAACGTGGGAAGCCGCTTCGCGCGCTGACCACCCTTCATAGACATGCACCCTGCCCTGCGCGATCAGAACTTCAAGTCCACCCAACTCACCACCTACAAAGCGCCCTTCATGGCCGGGGACATTGCTTTGCGGTAACCCATCGATTTCCGAGTAGGCACACTCGTAGCCAATGCGAACCCTATCGACAAAACTGCCGAGTCCGGAACCAAGAACCAGCCCCACCCTGGGCGAGCTTTTTGCCAATACATCGGGAAGTCGAAATTCCTTTTGATCCATACCTCAGCCAGAGCTTACTGAATCTGCTCGCAAATCTCAACATAGAGCTGCGCCAACTCAGGGGTTTCTACTCCTGCTGCTTTGGCTCGTTTAAGAGGTTCTCCCCAAATAGCGCCGACCTCTACCGGCTTGTGCTGAAGAAAATCAATCAGGCTCGAAGGCTGATAAGCTCCCATACCGGCAGTCCAGTCCAGATTGGTTTCCGCAAACTCGACCGGAATTGCAAAGCCAACAGCGCTGGCCGTTTCAATCACCTCGGCCATCAACCGCTTCGTTCGAGATAATAGGACAGGGTCCGCCAGGATTTTGGAAACATCAATACCGCCGGCAGCAATGGCGAGACCATTGAAAGGAATGTTCCAAACAAGTTTCCGCCAGCGGGCCAGTCCCAAATCAGGCAAAACCGAGCACTCAATCTTCGCTTGCTGAAAGAGATCACACACCTCTATCGCCAAAGCAGAGTGCTTGGCCTCCGCGCTACCCATCTCCACCTTGCCATGAGCAATATGACGGATCACCCCCGGCGAATCTCGATTGATGCATACAAAGCACAAGCCTCCGAGGATGGGGTGATTCGGGAAAAGCTCAGCCAAAGCTTCTTCGTTGCCCAATCCGTTTTGGAGAGTCAATACCACCGTTCCTTCTTTCAGCAGCGGAGAGATCAATTCTCCCAAACGCTGATTGGCTGTGGTCTTCAATGCTACAATCACCAAATCGACCGGGCCAATTTCTTCCGGTGTTCGAAAGGCCGAAACCTCCGGCAAACAAAAACCTCCCTCCGGGCTCTCCACTAGCAGACCGTTTTGCTTCACTACCTCGTAATCGCTACGAAGCAGGAAGCGCACACCATCAAAACGCCTGGCCAGCTTTGCCCCGTAGTAGCCTCCGACCGCACCAGCTCCCACAATCGCTATGGATTTCTCTACCGACATTCTGCGCCCGCAACATTCATGGATGAAGGAAAATGAAAAGCGATTTCCGATCAAGGTTTCTCTCGCTAAGCCCCTCAGCTACCTTATATTATGGAAATTATATCCCATGTTTCGACGCTTCCATCTTCTCTTTCTTCTGGCGCTGGCCGTTGCGTTTCTGATGCCCTCAAAGGCGAGCGGTCTGGAGAAGTGGCTCTACCTTCATCCCAATCTGGACGACACTGGCCAGCTGCGTAGCACCTATGACCTGCTTCGCCGCGCTGCTGCTGCGGGTTACACAAAAGTAGCCTTCGCGGATCCGAAACTCGACAGCCTGCATCGACAGGACTCCCGCTACTTTAGTAACCTGCGAAAAGTCCGCATCCTCGCAGACCGGCTGGGACTCGAAATGATTCCCGGCATGTTTATGATTGGTTATTCCGGGGACATTCTTTCCCACAATCCGAATCTGGCGGAGGGCCCTCCGGTGAAGGATCAGGAGTTTATCGTCATGAATGGTAAAGCTGTGCTGGCCTCCCGGGGAAAGCAGCTTCTGAAGGGCAGCGATTTTTCGGACCTTTCACTCTGGTCATGGAAAGACGACCTCGTTAGTGCAGACAACGGCACAGCAAAACTCAGCGGTCTGGAAGACGGCATTCAAGCGCGTATCGTTCAAACATTTCCCACCCGACCGTTTACGCAGTATCGATTAAAAGTCCGGGTAAAAACGGAAAATTTTAGCCTGCAACCAGCCTGTTTGATTCAGGGCAAAGACGGCAAAGATCTCAACTACACGCAACTCGAACCGATGCAGGCTACTCAAGGCTGGGTGGAGAATACCGTGCTTTTTAACTCCTACGACAACGATCAGATGTCGGTGTATCTGGGAGCGTGGGGGAAATCCGGCGGAAGCGCCTGGTGGGACGACTGCACGATCGAAGAAGTCTCCTTTGTGAATTTAGTTCGCAGACCCGGCACCCCACTGAGCGTATCTCTAAAAGACGGAACAATTCTGAAGGAAGGTGTCGATTTTGCCGAACTGAAAGACTCCAAGCTTGGCAATCATCGCTTCCCCGGTGATTACGGCTTTCGTCACGATGGGCCGACTCTTACCATTCTGGATCGGAAAAAGGTTCCCGACGGCACTCTGATTCGAGCCTCCTACTGGCACGCTCAGATCGCAGAGAGATCGCAGGTCACGGTGGATCTTTGTGCGCCTGAGCTGCAGCCCATTCTGAAAGATATCTTCGACCGCAATTTTGAGATTTGGGGCAAGGGAGACTACTTCCTGAAGCACGATGAGATTCGCGCTGGGGGTTGGAGTCAGGATTTCGACAAAACCGGCAAGACTTGCGGCCAGGTTCTCGCCGAAAGCCTGCAATCATGCGCAAAAATGGTCCGACAATATTCCCCGGATGCGAAGCTCTATGCCTGGAACTGCATGTTCGATCCCAACCACAACGCAATCGACGATTATTATTTCAATCGAGACTCACTTCAAGGATCGTGGGAAGGGCTCGATCCAGGGATTCGCGTGTTTAACTGGAATTATTACCGAAGAGAAAAGAGTCTGAAGTTCTTTGCAGAAAAAGGTCAACCCGTGGTGATTGCCGGGTTTTACGACGGTCCTCTATCCCATGTGGAAGACTGGCAGAAGACGGTGGAGTCTATGCCTGAGCTGAAGGTGGAAGGATTCATGTACGCCACTTTTCAAAACGACTATTCCCAACTTGAAGCCGTGTCCAAATTGCTGGACCAGTGGAAATAGCAAGGGCACAGGATTGCATTTTACCAGCGGCTACGGTACAGTCCCTGCTACTTCAAGCAGACATGGGAGACACGGACTATGCGCTCGTCGTTTCACTTCCAGAGGGAAACAGTGAGACCTACCCCTTAACCACTGAGGCCATCACCATCGGGCGCAGTGAGCGTAATCATATCCGAATTTCCTCTGACAGTGTGTCCGCCACTCATTGCCAGTTTGCAGAAATGGACAATGCACTTCGCGTTTCCGATCTCGGCTCGAAAAACGGGACTGAGATAAACGGCACCCCAGTGCCAAAAGGAGAGTCTGCTTTGGTGCAGGAAGGAGATTTCATTCTGATCGGCAAGACTGTCTACATCCAGATTGTGGATTCCCAATCAGTCGATCCGGAGCAAATTCGACCTCTCACCTCGCCTGAGCCCCTCCCGGAATCAGCAGCTCCCTTGCCTTCCCCCGCGGCTCCCCAGTTTTCCTCTTCTCCGATTGCAGCAGCCGCTCCACAACCAAAACCCACCCCGGAGTTCGTGGACAGGTCCGAAGAGGAAATGGATCGCAAATACGACGAGATTGCAATGAACCCGGTAGCAGCCGCCGTGGCTCGAGCTACCCGACCATTTACCGGAGACGAGTAGTTTCCGCACTTTGTTCTCTTTGCGAATCGGGCGACGGGAAGTATCTTGCTCCCCCACTCATGAGCGATATCGCGACCAACCGGAAGGCCCATCGGGACTACCATATCACCGAGAAAATAGAGGCCGGAATAGAATTGCGCGGCACCGAAGTGAAATCGATTCGCCTCGGCCACGTAAATCTCGCGGATGCGTTTGCCCGGGTGGAACGCGGACAGATGTGGCTGCATAATTGCCACATTCAGGCCTATGAAATGGCCAGCCATGTCAGCCACGAAAGCCGTCGCAAGCGTCGTTTGCTGCTGCATAAAAAGCAGATTCGAAAATTACAGGCTTCGAACGAGCAAAAAGGAACCAGTATCCTGGGGCTCCGTTTGTATTGGAAGAACGGAAAAGTGAAAGTCGAACTGGGAGTTGGAAAAGGGAAAAATCAGCGTGATCAACGCGAGGATTTGAAAAAACGCGTTCAGGATCGTGAAGCCGAGCGGGCCATGGCTCGTTTCAACAAGTAGCTAATTACGGCATTGCCGTAGAGGAAGCCGGAAGGCTATCCTGCAGGGAATGCGTTTCCTGATACTCTGCCTTCTCCTGATCCCACTCCTGCTTGATGCCAAGGAGCCTCCGAATATCCTGCTCATCGTTTCAGATGATCAGGGCTACAACGACATTGGAGCCTTGGGTAATGGAATCATCACGCCCGCGCTGGATCGCCTCACGAAAGAAGGAACGAGGCTGACCAATTTTTACGTTACCTGGCCTGCCTGCACCCCTTCCCGGGGCTCGCTGCTCACCGGGCGCTATCCGCAGCGAAACGGTATCTACGATATGATTCGCAATGAAGCTCCCGACTATGGCAAGAAATACACCGACGAAGAATATGCCGTCACTTTCGAGCGAATCGGCGGCATGGATCTACGGGAAATTTTGCTGCCACAGCCCCTGAAGGAAAAGGGATATCGCAATGCGATTTACGGTAAGTGGGATCTGGGAACACTGAAACGATTTTTGCCCACTTCGCGGGGGTTCGACGACTTTTACGGCTTCGTGAATACCGGGATCGACTACTACACCCATGAACGGTATGGCGTTCCCAGTATGGTTCGAAATCTGGAACCAACCACGGAAGACAAGGGCGTTTACTGCACCTACCTGTTCGAGCGCGAAGCTCTCCGATTTCTTGAGGAAACGGCAGGAAAAGAACCATTCTTTCTCTATGTCCCCTTCAACGCACCGCACGGATCATCTGCGCTGGAGCCGGAGATTCGATCCGGGGTGCAGGCACCCGACGAGTTCAAGGAACTGTATCCACCTGTTGAACAGGAATATCAAACCGTGGAGAAATTCCGCTATGCCAGCCCGGCAAAAGTTCTCACCAAGCCCGCGAAAGTTCGGAACTATCGGGCGTCGGTCACTTGCATGGATGCTTCGATTGGAAAGATGCTCGATTTGCTCGAAGACAGAGGAGTTGCCGACAATACCATTGTCATTTTTTTCAGTGATAACGGCGGCTCCGGAGGTGCAGACAATTCACCTCTTCGAGGTAGCAAATCGACTATGTGGGAAGGCGGAATTCGCGTTTGCTGCCTGGTTAAATGGCCTGAGGGCGGCGTGCCATCCGGCGCCGTGAATGAAGAATTTCTCACCAGTCTGGAACTCTTTCCCAGCTTGTGTAAAGCCGCAGGAGCGAAGCTTCCGGAAGATGTCACTTTCGACGGTTTCGACTGGTGGCCCGTGCTGCGCGGTGAGAAACCATCCAGCCGGAACACCATGTTCTGGAAACGCAAAGACTTACTCGCGGCTCGAGTGGGCGACTGGAAATGGGTCGAGATGCGCGGCAAAGGAAGCGGCCTGTTTCATCTCAAAAGCGACCCAGGGGAAGCCCAAGACCTTTCGGAGAAACACCCTGAAAAGCTGGCCGAGCTACAACAGGCCTTCCAGGATTGGCTCAAAGAAATGGATAAGGCCGAACCGCGAGGCCCGTTCCGGGATTTCTGATCCTGCTTTCTTCTCCGGAATTATTCAGCAGCTTTATCCGCCGGTTTCGTTTCGATTGCCTGACCATCCAGTTGGATTTCGGCACCTCCTTCGATGACTCCAAGCTGTTGCAAGGTAGATAAATCGATTGCTTCCTGAACCACTTTTTGCAACTCCTGAGTCAACGCCTTCTGATCGCCGGACTCAATCGCCTTTTGCATGCGGGCCTGAGTCTCAGGATCACTGCCGGCGTCGATTGCAGTGGCTCTGATTTCCTCTGAAACCACTTCTGCTCCTTCAATCATCTTGGCTGCTTCCGGAAGGTCTTTCTTCAGCTTTTCGATCATCTTTTTCATTTCCTCCGGATTGGCCGCATTTCCGGAAATGACCTGAATTTGTGGTTTACCCTGAATGACCGTCGCTCCACTTGCATCCCCTCCCAACGCTCCGATAAGGGCGCTCATATCAATATTTTTGGTCGCTTCGAGCGCTGCTTCTTCAAGCATCTTTCTCTGCTCAGGACTAATCTCACCCGGATTGCCAGAGAGATCGATCGCCCCCTCTCCAACGATCTGCATTTCCGGAGCCTCGGAAACGGCTGCTTTTTTCTCAGGTTCAGGCTTTGCCGGTTCCGGCGCCGGTGGCTCAGGCTTTTTGCAGGACGTGGCCAGCGTCATCAAGGACGCAGCGGCGAGTAAAGTGGTCAGTTTTTTCATCGTTTTTTACATTCCGAGGCCATATCGAAGCAAGGCTTCTGACTCCTGCCAAACAGTGGGAGACTGGCTTCCAAGGATCACAGCATAACACATCTTTGATCCTGAAGCGCCAGCCGAAACCAAACAGCGCCCGGCAGCACGGGTATAACCGGTTTTCATTCCAATACAATTCGGAAAATTCTTCAGGACCTGATTGGTATTGGTCAATGACTTGGTTCTTCCATCAGAAAACCGGAAAACCATTCCTTTCGACCGGACGGTATCACGAATCACAGACTTCCGCATTGCCGCCTGAGCCAAAACAGCTAAATCGCGGGCCGTGGAAAACTGTCCGGCCGGTTCCGGTAAACCGTGTGCATTGGTAAAGTAGGAATTGTACATTCCCAACTGACGAGCCTTGCGGTTCATATTCGCGACAAAGGCTCCGACGCTTCCGGAATGATCCCGTGCAAGGCAGTTGGCAATGTCGTTAGAACTCCGGATCAAGACGGCTCGTAGCAACTCCTGACGAGTGTAAACCTGCCCGGTGCGAATGCCCATTTTTGTAGGCTCCGCCCAGGTATCTGACTCAGCAACAGTAACTGGCTTGCTTAGATTGCCGTTCTCCGCGATCAGAATTGCCAGCAGTAGTTTCTGAGTCGAGGCAACCGGCATACGTGCCGATGAATTTTTCTCGTAGATTACTCTGCCTCGACCATCGACCAGAATAGCTGCCCGCGCAGTGATGTTGGGTGGATCACCTCGAAACCCGAAGCCTCCAACAGAACCAAAACTCGGAGCCGGCTGCGCCGGTGGAGGTGCTGGTGCTGGCTGCTGCTGATAGCCACTGGGAGCCGGACCAGGTCCACTCGGATAGGTGTGGGGTGAAGCCGGCCCCTGTGGAACAGGCTCGGGCTCGTTTGTTTTACAACCAGCCAATATTGCTGCCAAAGCCGGGAGCCAAAGCCAGCGAAGAAATGGTGCTCTTCCAGTCATCCTGATCGTGCGTTTCATTTGGGAACTCAGGTAAAAAGATTGCGTAGTTTGTGGTAAGAAAGCCCCTGTCTCAAGCCGGATTTTACTCCGCCTCCATCGAAACTTTCAGCAGGAACTGCTCGATGTCAGTAGACTTTTCCGCCCCAAGATCAACGGCTGAATAGTAGTGCCGCTTGGCTAACTCGACCTTTGGCGGGGACATTCCAAGATAAGTGAGCGCTAAATTAAAATGTGCATCAGCCAGTTTGGGATCTGCAATGAGAGCTCGTTTCAATTCGGTAATTGCTGCCTCTTCCCAACCATAGTCACGCACCACCGCAGCCAATACCATGCGGTAGCTGCCTTCATTCGGGTTCTCGTGAATCGCTCTGGTCAGACTCGAAATCGCCAGACTTAAATCGCCTCTTTCATACTGGATCAGTCCCAAAGTCAGCCAGTTTTGTGCAATTGTCGGATTGATCTGGACTGACTTCTGCAAATTCGCCTGAGCCGCTGTCAGGTTTTTCAATTGGTGTTCCACCACCCCGAGATTCGCCAGCGCCAGGGCATTGTCCGGAGCCAGCTTAACCATTTCGAGATAAAAACCTCTGGCCTGATCCCATTTTTTTGCTGCGACAGCAGCCGTGCCTTTTTTGCCTAACTCCCGGACCGACTCCGGCAGCGCAACCTGCTCCGTTACCTGACCAATGGAAAGAGCTCCTTCCTCCAGAGTCTCCTTCTTCGAAGCGCCTGTGATGACGGTCTTCTTCTTCGCACTAAATCGATATTTCGGTAAGGGGCGGGCCGGATCTTTATCCGGCTCCTGTCCCCCACCATAGCTGAGGGGCCCGAGTGCAAGAAGCACGCAGCTAAACCTTACGGCGTTGTTACGAAGTTCCTGCATTAGGACGAATGGTCAGTGCATAAAACGAAACCCAAATTAAATTCATAGAAAAAACCTACGAAATATTCTTGCAAACTGCTCAAATATACCATTTGTTCCCGAGAACAGTGTTCATATTCCACTTATCTTATGAAATTGACCGACCGCCAGCAAGAAGTTCTCGACTATTTAAAAAGCGAGCATCGAAAAACAGGGATCATTCCCTCTACCAGAGAGATTCAGCAGGCTTTTGGTTTTGCCAGTCAAACGGCTGCGGTCAGTCACCTGAATGCTCTGGTGAAGAAAGGTGCGATCATTAAGAAAGAAGGCGCTGCCCGACACATTATTTTTGCGGACATGCTGGAGCGGGAAGAGCTCGTCGATGTTCCGATTTATGGAGCAATCCCGGCGGGTTACGCAGACAATACAGCAAGCGAACCAGATTCAGATGGTTGTCTGACCGTGGATATTCGGTCGATGGGAGTATCCCCCACTGCCAAAACGTATGCACTGAAGGTGAGCGGAGAGTCGATGATCGATGCACACATCATGGATGGCGATCACGTCGTTCTGGAAAATCGCGACCCACGGGATCAGGATATTGTTGCAGCTCTGATCGACGGCGAGACCACTTTGAAGCGCTACATTGTCGATAAGAGAAGACCTTTTCTCCGTGCAGAAAATTCCAACTATCCTGACCTTATCCCTGCCAATGAGCTTGTGATTCAGGGAGTCATGGTCGGATTGGTTCGAGGTGCGGTTCGGGGTTGGTAGGACTTTTCCGAAACGATTCCCCTGCTGGGTTTCTACTCCAAGTAGTCTCTAAGCGGAGTCTAATGGCTCTTCTGTTTCGATTCGACACGCGCATTTTTACTGGAATCGCGCGCCGGTAGAGTCTACTACCAACGTCGATATTATGGAAACACCGAGATTCCTGAGTAGAGAACAAGCCATTGCGATACGGGAAGAGTTTGGCAGCCCCGTTTTTGTCTATGACGAAACTTCCCTTCGGGCGAATGCCAGCGAAGTTTTGCGCTTCCCGAATGCTTTTGGACTAACTGCACGCTACGCCATGAAGGCGTCGTCGAATGCGGCGATTCTCTCGATCTTTCGTGAAGTCGGGCTGAAGATCGATGCCAGTTCCGGTCATGAGGTGGAGCGAGCCATTCGGGCTGGAATTCCAGCTGAGGACATCAGCTTAAGCACGCAGGAGCTTCCGGAGAACTTCGCAGAAATCGCAAAGCAGGGAACTACGATCAATGCCTGCTCTATCGACCAACTGAAACGAATCGGGGAAGCACTTCCCGGCAGTTCGATCGGCTTGCGCTTCAACCCCGGCATGGGATCCGGAGGTACAGCAAAAACGAATGTCGGCGGCCCGTCTTCCAGTTTTGGGATTTGGCACGGCAAACTCGATGAAGCCCGGGAAATAGCGGAACAGCATAACCTGAACGTATTCCGGATTCACACACACATTGGCTCCGGTAGTGACCCGGCAGTTTGGCAGAAAACTGCCGCCATGAGTATCGACATCGTCCGGGAGTTTCCCACTGTTACCAATCTAAACCTGGGTGGTGGTTACAAAGTCGGTCGTGTCGCCGGTGAGCAGACGACTGATTTACAGGTCGTAGGAGCACCGGTGAAAGAAGCCTTTCAGAAGCTTGCGGAAGAAACCGGCAGGGAATTGCATCTGGAAATCGAGCCCGGGACCTGGTTGCTCGCCAACGCTTGTGCCCTCGTCACTTCAGTCCAGGACATGACTGACACAGGATCTGACGGCTACCAGTTCCTCAAACTCGATGCAGGGATGACGGAGTTGCTCCGCCCTTCCCTATACGCGGCACAGCATCCTTACACAATTATTCCAGTAGAGCCTACGGAAGAGACAGGAGACTACGTCATTGTAGGGCACTGCTGCGAATCCGGCGACTTGCTTACACCGGCTCCGGATGACGCGGAAGCTCTGGCACCCCGGAAGCTGGCAAAGACAGCCATTGGGGATGTTTGCGTGATCGACGGTGTCGGTGCCTATTGCTCTTCCATGACCGCGAAGAACTACAACTCTTTTCCGGAAGCTCCCGAAGTGATGTTGCGCGAGAGCGGTAAGACTCAACTGATCCGACGCCGCCAGACTCTGGACCAGATTCTCGAGAACGAGATCCCGTTGTAGGGAGTATAGGGTGCTATCGACTACCCAGATATTTGGCCATTGATCGCAATACCGAAGCGGCAAACTCCGGAGATTTTTCCATGATCCGGTGGAGTTCTTTTTGAGGTATCGCCAGCACCCTTACATCTTCCAGACTGCGGACTGAAGCCGTCGCAGCTATTTGGGAAACGGCACTGATCTCGCCAAAAACAGCTCCACAGGTCTCCATTCGGTTGATCTCTTCGCCTCCAGCGAAAATCCCCAAACTCCCGGCGATTAGAACCCAGACAAAATGGCCGGCCTCGCCCTCGGCGATCAGAGTTTGACCAGGCGGTATTGAGCGATTCTCCACATGAGCGATCAATTGATCCAGATCCTCATCAGAAACAGCATCAAAGTAATCAATACCTCTCAAAAGGCTTCGTATGTCCTCGGCATTTTGCATTTCCGCTCCATTTTTCTTTAGCACGAAATATAGGGCAATCGCAAGCGGACACTTGCGCCGATACGCTTCCTATTGGATAAAGCAGGCGTGAGTGAGCAAGAACATTCCGATACCAGAGACCAGGCAACCAACATTGAGCTGCGTAGCTACTTCGTTCGGGAACGCAACGCACTGGCGGTTCGGGGCACGTTTTCCGAGTTATATGTCGATTACTACATCCACCTGATGGAGATCGGCTACCAACCCAGCCCTGAGCATGATCAACTGATGAAAGATGCACTGGCTGTGCTGGGACTTCACCTTGCGGCCCGCCCATGGAACGAAGCAGCCGCCTGGACGCTGAGCTGGCAGGAGCCATCCTTGAATCTCTTTGTTACCGGGAGCAACCGCGACAGCAGGCTTACCTGCAGAATTTTTACCGAAGACATTCGCGAACGCGACCGAAACATCCTGTTTGCACAAACCACCGCAGATGGGAGCTCTTCCCGCCAAAGTGTGGTCGAGGTGGATCATCTCAATTTTTTCCAAATCGGTGAAGACTACTACCTGAATAGCGAGCAGAGACCCGCGCGCTTTTTCCGGCATGATGACGAAGACTTCGTGATGGTTGCAGCCCAGCCGGACTGCGACATGGAATGGTTTCGATCACTCGATGACGATGCGATTCGAGCACTGGATCAAACCGAAACCCTGAGTTTGCTGGAGAAGCGGAACTGGCGTTTCGAATGCGGTTGCAGTATGGATCGCATCTTTCCGATGATTGGCAGCATGGGAGAGGGTGCCATGGACGAAGTATTCGGAGACAAAGAAATCATTGAGCTGAGTTGTCCACGCTGTGGTATGCGCTACAACTTGACCCGCGAGACATTGGAAGCCTGGCAGGCCGATCAACAGGCGGACGGAAATAGTAAATAGGAAATGGCTGCAAAAAAGGAAGACACCAAGCGAAAAGAGCAGGAGCAGGCCTGGATCGGCGATACGGTCCTCGACCTCTTTGCCCGAAGCTGGATTCTTCGAGAAAAGGGAACACTATGCGGCGAGACACTTATCCGCATGACCTCAAATCAATTCCTGGCCTGCATTGGCAACCCGACCTCGGTGGAAGCGAAAATCGGCCGCCTCTATGAAAGAGAAGGTCTCGATGCCGCGTATGAATTTATCGAGGCAGAGCTGTTGCCACTGTTTCTGAAACAGGAGCGGAATCGGCGTTGAAGCTTGCCGGAACCGTGCCTACATTTGCAGGAGAATTTTCTACGAACGGTTCCTGCCGCCCGTTCTAATCGAAACACCTATGAAAAAGCAGGAAGCGCATCGTCCGTTTTTTTCCTTACCTCTACGGAGCCTTTTACCCGCTCTGTTAGGCCTTTTTGTCCTTTGTTTTACGACAGCCTGTCAAACAACGGGTTCCAACAGAGCATCCAGTGGTCAAGGAGGAGTTCCCAAAATCAATGAGAACCACCCGGCGGTGAAGAATCAGTATGCGCAGATTGCACAGGAACCTCGGGGTGATTACTACATCGGGCGCCGTTGGTGGACCGAAGGGACCCGCTTCTGGGGATACCTGCGTCGCCCCGGCGAGCCATGGAAAAACTCGAAGCTGGTCATCATGAATGAAGGCTCAAAGCTTCAGCCAGATCGCCTTCCCGAGCAGGGGATGGGGCAAAAACACGGATTCGATCACAATCATGAATACAAGATCTGGGGAAGTTTCACCGGGCAAACCGTCTACGATCCCAACTCCAATTTCATCATTCCCGAGTTCCGACTGAGCGGCTACGAGCTGATTAGCCCCAACCCCGGCTTCCTGTTCATGCCTGGCGAAGGTTACTCACCAAACCGCCTGCCACCGAAGCACCCTCCGGTGTTTAACTGATTCGGCTGAGACGTAACCCTGTTAGGTCAGTGACCTAACCCTGTTGAGTCCAACCTATTTCACGACAATCGCTTCCAACTCCGCGATTTCTTTGCGGAAACTCGAGCTGAGAATCGGGAATCGACACCATGTGCGGGGATCGAGATTTTCGTCGTCGACGTGGAATCCGGGTGCGTAGCGCTCGCGCTTCCACTGATTGCGGCTCCACAGGCGGAAAAATTTGATTACCCAGGCGCGCAAAGTTTTCGGAGCGTAGTCGGGTAGGTCCTCACAAAGACGCTGCCAAACTTCGACCGGTAGTTTCTTGTCGCGAATCGCCAGTTTCTCAATCGCGTCGAGAACCGG
>JAHDCN010000310.1 GCA_020629815.1 Verrucomicrobiota bacterium | reverse complement strand
CTTCCTCGCGAGGGTCACAAAGTCAGTGCTGGTTTTGAGTTTGCCGGTATTGGCGGTGATGTTGATGATACCATCTTCACATTGGCTGGTGCTCAGCACTTCACTTTGCCGAAAGATGTGATCGTGAACTTCTCAGGACGCTTCACTCGGTCTGAGAGTGGTGATCACATTTTCACTCGCCATCACCTTGGTGGCGCGAATAACCTTCGCGGTTTCGACTATCGTGATGTTGGTCCTCGTGATCCTGTTTCTGGTGAAACGCTGGGTGGTAATCAGGCCTGGTTCGCTTCAGCTGAGGTTACCTTTCCCGTCGTAGAAAAAATTCGTTTTGCTACCTTCTACGATATCGGTGAAGTCAGTGATGGGCCTGCTGGAAGCGTTGGTGGTGGAATCAACTCCGACTGGGGTGTTGGTCTCCGGATGTTCATTCTGGGTAACGCTCCTGTCCGTCTCGATTACGCATTCCCAATTGATCACGATCAGTTCAACGACCGTGGTGGACGCTTCAATTTTACTATTGGAGCTCAGTTCTAATCGTTATTGATTCAAGGCCGACTGGAGTCGGCAAAGAAATCGGCCGAATGTTGATCTTCTCATTCGGCCTTTTTTTTCTCTGAAAACTCTTGTTTCCCATTTAGAAAATTACTCATCCTCTCTTTCTATGAAAGCATCTCGCTCTTCCGCTTTTCTCCTGACAGCCCTTGTTGGCCTGTTTTCGTGTTTCGCATTATTTACTGATGCCAATGCTCAGAACCTGAATATCGCAGTAGTGGATATGCAGAAGGCACTCGATCAGTATTACAAGACAGATGTCGAGGTGAAAAAGATCAATGATCAAGCGGATGAGGTGCGCAAGAACCTCGATGAGCGTCAGAATGCCTATCAGCAGATGACTTCTCAAATGGCTGAACTTGATAAGAAAGTCCGGGATACTTCACTGGCCAAAAGTGTTCGCGAGGAAGCGATGAAAAAACTGGAGGCTTTGGCAAAAGAGCGAGCTGCCAAAGGCAAAGAGATTTCCGATGCGCAGCGAAAAGGATCATCTGAGGTGATGGAAGCCAGGGGCATTATGGAATCGACGTTGGTGAAGGAAATTCGCGAAGCGGTAAATGCCGAGGCGCAGGCAGCAGCTTGCGATCTGGTGTTTGATAAGTCCTTTCTTCCGAAGGCCAACAAGGCAATCTTGTTTACATCTCAGAATGTGAAAGATCTGACCGAAAGCGTTATTGCCCGTCTTAATGCGGGTGCTTCAAAGCCCTGATCTGCAAATTATTAGAACGGCTAAGAAACCCTCTCACAAATCGTTTTACAGTAACAACGCCTCATTTATGAAAACACTGTCTCAAACCTTTTTGCTGTTGATTGCAGCTCTTCTGATTTTCCCTGCACTATCACAGGCGCAGAGTGTCGGTATCGCTGTGGTAGATATGCAGGAAGCAGTTAACAAGTATTACAAAACAGCGATCGAAATCAAAAAGGTCGATGATCTGGCATCTGCAGAGCGCAAAGCTCTAGAGGAGCAGAAAGCTTCTATGGATTCCCTGCAGAAACAAATGACAGGGTTGGATAAAACTCGCCGGGCTACGGAATTGGCAGAATCGAAAAGGAAAGAGGCGGATTCTAAATTGCAGGCGTTGCAGAAGCAGTTATCTGCAAAAGCTAAGGAGTTCGAAGAAAACCGTCAGAAGTCTGCCGAGAAGGTCGTTCAGTCCCGGGCGACTATGGAAGAAACTTTGGTCAAAGAAGTGAAAGCTGCTGTCGATGCACTGGTAGCTGCTCAAGGGCACGATCTGGTTTTCGATAAATCATTTTTGCCGAAGGCGAACAAAGCGATCCTCTACACCTCTCAGAATGTGAAAGACCTCACAGCAGAAGTGATTGCGTCGCTGAATGTGAATGCTCCGAACTAGCGGTGTTTTCTGAATTTATTGCGGGATCTGTGCGAATCGCGCCGGTCCCGCTTTTTTTTGCACAATGGAAACTACACTGGGTGGTATCGTTGAGCTCACGGGGGGCAAACTTCTACGAGGTGAAGCCCAAACCGTGCTGAGCGGTTTTGCAGCGCTTGATGCTGCTGAGGCTGACCAGGTGAGCTTCTATGGCAATGAGCGGTATGCGAGCCAGTTAGAGGACACCAAAGCTGGTGCTGTTCTCGTTGCTTCCACGGAAGTTCAGGCTCCCGATCAGACGGCTCTGATCCTGGTTGAAAATCCGGTAGTTGCGTTTGATGCCATCATTCGAAAATATGGAGTTCGACCGCCTCAATTTTCTGCCGGAATTTCCGATGCAGCATTTGTGGCTGAGACCGCTGAGGTTGATCCGGAGGCCGTATCTGTGCTGGCCAATGCCTCCATTCTCGCTGGGGTGAAAATTGGTCGTGGAACCCGTATCGGTGCAGGGACGGTGATCTCGGAGAATGCCGAGATCGGTGAAGATTGCGAAATCGGACCAAACGTCACGGTTAGGGAAGGGTGTATCATCGGTGACCGGGCCATTATTCATCCTGGCGTAGTCATCGGTGGGGACGGTTTTGGTTTCGAATTCTCTGAAGGCAGACACCAGAAGATTGAACAGTTGGGTATCGTCCGCATTGAAGACGATGTCGAGATCGGATCCAACACCACAATCGACCGGGCGCGGTTTGGAGAAACTGTGATCGGGGAGGGAACCAAGATTGATAACCTCGTCCAAATTGGGCACAACGCGATTATCGGCAAGCACTGCATCATCGTTGCGCAAACCGGAATATCAGGTAGCACCACGATCGGTAACTACGTGGTATTCGGAGCCCAAAGTGGTGTCGCCGGACACTTGAACATCGCCGATCAGAATACTTTGGCCGGTCGAAGCGGCGTAATTTCCAGTATCGAAGAGCCTGGAGGAACCTGGTTTGGATACCCCGCGAAGCATTTAAAAGAAAGCAGGAGAGAAAGCATGCAGCTGAAGAAGCTGCCAGGCTTGATCAAAAAGGTGAAAGAATTGGAGAAAACTATGAATCAACAGGGTTGAGTCGTTGAATAAAGAGGGTTACCCCTCTGATCTAACAGGGTTGAGTCCGTGACAATACCCTGTTGACTGAGCTCTGATAAACTGCACAATTCTTTCCCGACCTACTGGTTACAAATTTGACACATGACTCGATTCTTCCAGGCAACTGTTTCCCTCGTGGTGGTTCTCACTGCTGCGGTTACAAACGTACAGGCGCAGGGAGAGGTTCCTCAGGGTGAGATTCGCGTTGCTGTTCTCGATATGCAGAGCGCGTTGGATAACTACTACCGCACTGAGCAGGAGAAAGCCAAGATCGAGGCCCTCGCCGAACGAAGAAAGGCTGTTTTCGAAGCCTTGAAGGCGGAAATCGATGCGGCCAAGCCGAATGTCGAGAAATTGCAAAAGGAAGCCACAGATTCATCGCTCTCTTCATCGAAGCGGGAAGAGGCAGAGACCGCCTTCAAAAAAGCAGCGGTCGAGTTGGTAGCCAGAGAGCGTCGGTTGTTGTATTTACGGCGTAAGGCGAGTGTTGAGATTGCGACGGCTCACAAGGAGATGGAGGTGACCTTGGTCCGGGAAATCAAAGATCAGATTTCTGATATCGTTCCGACTCTTGATGTCGATATCGTTTTCGATAAATCATTTTTGCCGAAAGCGAAAAAGCTGATTCTGCATGCTTCGCCAAACGTGACTGACGTAACAGCGGCAGTGGTTGGGGCACTCAATCAAAAGGCAGCGGTGCAACCGTAGCAAGCGATGCGGACAGCGGCTATTCCCGCCGCAGACCATCCATCAATTCACCGCGAATCACAAATCGCGTCGCCAGCCAGCAGAACAGTAGTCC
>JAHDCN010000309.1 GCA_020629815.1 Verrucomicrobiota bacterium | reverse complement strand
TGGGTAACGATAGCGATCCAGATGGAGATACCATTTCAATTCTCTCGGTAGGAAACGCAGCCGACGGAACAGTTCAAATCGTTGGGGGAAATGTCGAGTTCACACCAAACGCAGGATTTGCAGGGGGTACTACTTCTTTTGAATACACCATTACAGACGGCAATGGAGCGACCGACTCAGCGACCGTCACGTTCACTTACCTGAACAATTCCCCTCCCACGCCTATGGATGACACTGGTACAACCTTTGTGAATACACCAGTTACATTTACGCAGGCAGAATTACTTGGGAACGACTCGGACCCCGATGGCGATTCGCTTAGTATCACAGGTATTGCTTCAGTTGCATCAGGAACCGCAGTTTTAAATCCCGATGGGACTGTAACCTTTACGCCACTGGCCAACGCAATTGGGTTTTCCACCTTCGTCTATATCGTTTCCGATGGAAGGGGCGGAAGTGAAACCGCATCGGTCACAGTTTCCTACGATGCACCACCAAACGATCCACCCACCGCCGTAGATGATGCAGAAGCAGGTGGTTTTGAACCAGTCATCATTCCTACTGCCGACCTTCTTGGAAACGACACAGACCCCGACGGAGACAGCCTTACCGTAATTGGAGTTTCTTCGCCGGTAAACGGCACTGTTTCCCTAGCCAGTGGTAATATCACCTACGACCCAACGACGATCATAGGCCCCCATTCCTTCGAATACACAGTCAGTGACGGGAATGGAAATACCGATACTGCTACAGTAACACTAAGTCAAAACCTTGGGCGGGAATTCGGGGCCACTGACGACCAGTATGTTGATGACTTTGCCAATAAAGACCTAACAGCAAATGATATCGGAACCACTGGCGGCAACCAAATAGTTGGCATCGATGGCTTAACTATTCAACCGGGCGAAACAATCACTATTTCTGATGGCAATACAGTGACCTTGAATCCAGACGGAACCATCACTTACGACGATACAACAAATCCGATTCCTGCTGGCGACAGCCGAACATTCTCTTACACCACTTTTAATGGGACTACTGCTATTGCCAGTGCTGATGTCACCTTTGAACGGACCGCGAATTCTGCTCCGTTAGCAGTCGATGATACCCCTTTCGGAGGATATAGCGGTACCAATCCTCGCCCTCCTGTCACAACAACCTTTGCGACTCTTCTTGCAAACGATTCAGATGCTGACGGCGACACTCTTTCGATTATCGGGGTGTCAAACCCGGTAAACGGATCTGTTGTCGTTAATGCTGATGACTCTGTAACTTTTACTCCCGCAAACTACTCCGACAATCAAACTTACGATTACACAGTTAGCGACGGGAACGGAAACACCTCAACTGCGACTGTACAGGTTGGTTACTTTCATCTGATTTCAGGTGTCCCTCCAGTGGCAGGAGATGATACCGTTAGCACATCAATCGACACCGCCCTCAACATCGATCAATCCACACTTTTAGCAAACGACACAGATACAGATGCCGGCCAGACAGCGCTGTTAGAAATCATCAGCGTTTTTGACGCGGTAAACGGTACGGTCACCCAGAACCCCGATGGTAGTATCACCTTCACTCCGGACGCAGGTTTCTCAGGAACAGCAAGCTTTCGCTATACGGCTCAAGATCCAGCCGGCGGTGAAAGTATCGCGGACGTTACTGTAAATGTGGGCACAATTCCACCTGTTGCCATCGATCTCGACGGCGATGGAGTAGAATACCGTTCAGTCGAAAACGGCATCGCTCTGGACGTAGATGGCGACGGCGAAAAAGAACAAACCGCCTGGGCTGCCGAAGATGATGCGGTGCTCATCTACGACGCCAACAATAACGATGACGTTGATGGAAAAGCCGAGTTTGCCTTTGCCGAATACAGCAGCGATCCGAACGCCACCGATCTGCAAGGTCTCCAGGAAGCCTTCGACACCAATAACGATGGCCTGCTCTCCGCCGAAGATGAGGCATTCGATCAGTTCAAACTCTGGCAGGATGCCGACGGTGACGGACTGGTTTCCGAAGGTGAAATGGTCACGCTGCTCGACAGTGGAATCGAATCGATTGAGCTGATCTCAGATGGAGATGCCTACGTCACAGCAGACGGAGACGTCCTCGTTCACGGTGAATCAGCAGTCAACTATATCGATGGCTCCACTGGAATCGCCGCAGACGCAGAATTCGCTTACGAAGAACTGCGAATCGACGAAATCGAACCTTGTGACGATTGTGGTCCTGACGGTGCACCAAATGAAAGCGCAGGAGGAACACCCGCCAGCGGCATGGTCGATGATGATCTGGCTGGGGACACTCCTATTCTGTAGCGATACGCTCCCTGAACAGCCCGATGCTTTGTCGGGATTTTAACGGATTCTGTCCAAATTATCCCAAATCCGGGGGAATTTGAGGTTTGCAATCCTTCGCACCCTTTGAGACAGTCCCCGTCTCCAAACGAGACTATCCTATGAGCGAAGAATTTTTTCCAGGAATCCCGACGATTCAGTACGAAGGCCCCGACTCCAAAGATCCGCTTTCTTTCAAGCACTACAATGCCGAAGAAAAAGTTGGCGACAAAACAATGAAGGAGCACCTTCGTTTCGCATGCGCCTACTGGCACACCATGCGCAACGGACTGGCCGACCCTTTCGGCGAAGGCACAGCAGAACGTCCATGGGACGATGGTTCCGACTCTGTCGAAAATGCCCAGAAGCGGGTATGGGCCATGTTCGAGTTCATGCAGAAGTGTGGCATGGACTACTACTGCTTTCACGACCGCGACGTGGCCCCGGAACTGGGTGATCTACAAGCTTCCAACGATGCATTCGACGCAGTTGCTGATGAGCTGGAAAAAGCCCAGAAAGAAACCGGCATCAAACTGCTGTGGGGAACTGCCTGTCTGTTCGCTCACAAACGATACAATCAAGGTGCTGGAACCTCACCAAACGCCGATGTATTCGCCTATGGTGCGGCTCAAGTGAAGAAGGCTCTTGAAGTGACTCATCGCCTTGGCGGTGAAGGCTACGTCTTCTGGGGTGGCCGCGAAGGCTACGCGACTCTCTACAATACCAACATCAAGCGTGAACTCGACCACCTTGCCCAGCTCTTGAAACTGGCTGTCGACCACAAGAAAAAGATTGGCTTCACTGGTGATTTCTTTATCGAGCCAAAGCCGCGTGAACCGTCTACTCACCAGTACGATTCTGATTCCGCAGCTTGCTTGAATTTCCTGCGCGAGCACGGATTGAAAGATGAGCTGAAACTGAACATCGAGACCAACCACGCCACACTTGCCGGACACACCATGATGCACGAGCTTGAAGTTGCTATGGCTGCGGATGCTCTCGGCTCGATCGACGCCAACACCGGCGACGAGCTCATCGGCTGGGATACCGACCAGTTCCCAACAGATATCTACCTGACCACACAGATCATGCTCTGCGTTCTGCGCATGGGTGGCTTTACCTCCGGTGGTTTGAACTTTGATGCCAAATGCCGTCGTGAAAGCTTTGAGACCGTCGACTTGTTCCACGCACACATCGGCGGAATGGATGCATTCGCCCGAGGCCTGAAAATCGCCCACGCGATTCTCGAAGACGGTAGACTCGAAGGATTTAAGAAAGAGCGCTACAGCACATTCGACAGCGGCATCGGTGCCCAAATCGAAAATGGCGAAGTCAGCCTCGAAGATTTGGAAGCGTACACCCTGAAAAACGGGGAGCCTACGATCGCTAGTGGTCGCCAGGAAATGCTGGAGAACCTGATCAACGACTTCATCTAGTCGAAGCAATTCTTCAAGTAACCAATTTAAAAGGCGGTCTTCGGACCGCCTTTTTTGT
>JAHDCN010000308.1 GCA_020629815.1 Verrucomicrobiota bacterium | reverse complement strand
AGTAACAAAATCAAGCGCTTCCCATTGAAATCAAACATGCCCTCATGTTGAAAAGGCAGAGGTATCAGGTCAATCCAATTTTGCGGAAAACGATCATTTTACTGCGCCTCATCGGCCCAGGCTTCCACTTCCTCATCGAGGAAAACACCATCAAGAACTTCCCTAGCCCAGGCTTGTGCATTCACTTGTCGACGCAGGAGACGAACCGCCAGCACCTGAACGGCCGGCACTTCGCTCCACACCGTTTGCGCCAGGCATCGCCAGTGTTCCCCGGCACGAAATTTCTTTTCGTTCTCCACCTGCTCGCAACACTCTTCGCAGAGAAAGGCGCACTTTTCGAAATCCGGATCTTTTGGTTCAGGTGGAACCTCAAAGACACGGAGCGCTTTGCCCGGCTCCTCGCACAATTCGCAGACCGATTTCGAACGCCTCGCCAGGTCTTTGCCAAACCGGGACAGTTCCGCCTGCCTCGCTTCGTGTTTTTCTCTGCCTTTTGCCATCACAGGATTCAGCTCGCCAGGCTGACTCCGGAATCTTTACTGCGACCGGTTGCGCAATTCAACAGATCCTTCAGTTCAAAAGGTTTCTCCACTACCCGGCAATTCTCCCGGTCGCGAAACTTATCGACCCGGGCGGAACTGGCATCCCCGGTGATTAGGATAAATCTCGAGTCTGTGTCCCATTTTTCATCAATGGTTTCGACAAACTCAATTCCATCCATACCAGGCAGGTGAAAATCAGAAATCACCACATCGAAGCTGGTATCTTCCGCATGAGCCAACGCCTCCTCCGCCGAAGAAACTATGACCAAACGGTTCGTCACGGGTTCAAACAGACGATTCAGCATCCAGCGAATTGATTGCTCGTCGTCGATGATCAGCAAGTTGGGAAAATGGACTTCGCGCTTCTCCGATCTGTCTGCCCCAGCTTCTGCAGCAGAGCGGGTTTTCTTTTGCGAAAGCGGAAAGACAATCGAGAAACTGGTACCTTCGCCCGGCTGACTCTGCACGGATAGTTCACCGCCATGATCCCGAATGATATCGCGAGTGATCGAAAGCCCGAGACCGGTGCCCTTGCCTTTTTCCTTGGTGGTGAAAAACGGAGTAAAAATGGAATCGAGCGTTTTCTTCTCCATCCCCGGACCGTTATCACTGACTCGTAGCGCAACCCGATCTTCACCCGGCTCCATCACTACCGAGACATAACCATCTTCAATGCCTGCCGAACAAATCGCCTGTTGTGCATTGGTGACTAGATTGATAATCACCTGCTGAATTTGGGTCACATTCAGTTCCACCTGCAGCGAATCAGAATCCGGAATCCAGGTTTCCAGCGACACCCCTTCGCAGGCAAGCTGAGGCCGGATCAACTCCAGTGCATCCTCCAGAACTGGACCAATATTTTCAACCGACCGATCCTCGAACGCCTCCATGCGGGCAAACGCCAGCAACTGTTTCACCAGATTTCCAGCCCGCCTCGCCTGCTTTCGGATTAGCTTCAGGGCATCACCAAACTCCGGATCACTGTTGTCTTTGAAAAGTTCAGCCGTCCCCTGAATCGCCGCCAACGGATTGTTCAGTTCATGCGCGAGGCCAGCCACCAACTGCCCCATCGCCGACAGCTTGTCGGACTCGACTAAAGACTTGGTCAATTCTTTCTCCTTCTGAATTCTTTCCCGAAAATCGATCGCCGATGCCACCATCGCCGCCATCATCTCAATCTTGCTGATATGCTGATCGTGATAGTGACCGGTCTCATTCGAGTCCACATTCAAAACACCCCAGACCTGCCCACGAATCTTGATCGGCGCACAGGCCTCACTTTTCACACTCGATAGCACCCGGACATAGGCCGCATCCTTGCTGACATCATTCGACACATATGTCTTTCCGAACCGGGCCACAGCACCGGTAATGCCCTGGCCCACAAACAATCGTCCCGCAGTGAGGGGACGTTCCCAGTCCGGGCCGGCAGAAGCCAAGATCACCAACTCCGCAGTATCCGGATTAACGCGGAGAAACGACCCATGATCGCTGTGCGTTTCCTGAAGTAACAAATCCAAGAGCCCAATAGCGACCTCTTCCAGTGGCAGATCACTTTGCGTCAGCTCAAACAGTGCCGTTGCACTCCTGATGAAATGGGACTCTGGGGGCATTTTGTTTGGAAAGCCTAAATTTACTATTTCTATTGAATTTTTACAAATTATATATCGTGTCAAAATGGGCAGATTTGCAGAACACGCGAAAACGGCATCGTCAGCACCTCAGAATCCGCTACGCTGAAGGTGATGCGTATCCTCATCTGCTTTCTCCTTTTATCCGGGACGCTATTGGTCCAGGCGGAAAAACCCCTGATCCAACCGAGAGGGACGAACGCCTTGATCTCTGATCCAGCGGGCCATCTCGGCTACGATTGGCCGCCTTTGATTGAACAGGCAGACCAGGGCTCTCGCGATGGGATTCCCTGGTCAAAATTCGACTTCGACGATTCGAAATGGCGCACCATGAAGCTCCCCGCCTTTTTCGAGAAATCGCTCCCCGATCACGATGGGGTGGTTTGGTTTCGCAAAACAGTCAATATCCCCGCAGAAATCGCCAAGCAACAAGTTAGCATCATGCTCGGGCCCATTGATGACATGGACAAAACCTGGGTCAATGGAATCTCCGTAGGCGGCTACGAAACGCCCGGCAGTCACACTGTGAACCGACACTACACCGTAATGCGCGGTGTGCTTCGCCCCGGCAAAAACGTGGTCGCAGTCCGGGTGATGGATCACCACCTACAGGGAGGGTTTGCCGGCAAGGTCGGACAAATGATGTTTCGCACCCGAACCGGCGAAAAGATTCGGCTCGATGGCGATTGGAAATT
Organism: Verrucomicrobiota bacterium; assembly: GCA_020629815.1. Lineage (GTDB taxonomy): Bacteria > Verrucomicrobiota > Verrucomicrobiia > Verrucomicrobiales > DEV007 > Arctic95D-9. The sequence goes on along the minus strand of JAHDCN010000308.1, from coordinate 990 downwards.
CCACGCCGGCGCCGACATCGAGACACTGAGAAAAGCCCATCGCGACCAGCCCAAAATTACCCGTCGTAATCCCGGACCATTCACCGAAGGTTTCCAACTCGGAGAAAACCCCGTGATCGCTTTGACCGGCTCGACCACGACCGTCAAGCAGAGTGAAAACGGCTATCTCGAAACTCTTCTGCATCAGTTGCCCGGCAAGCAAACCGTTCAGGTGCGCAATCTCGCCTGGCAGGCCGACACCGTTTACCAGCAGCAGCGCCCGCTCAACTTCGGCAGCCACATCGATACCTTGAACCGAACTGATGCCACCATCATCATTGCCCATTTCGGCCAAATGGAATCGCTCGAAGGGCGCGAGAAGCTCCCCGATTTCCTCGCTGCCTACGGCAAGCTGCTCGACGAATACGAAACCAAAACAAAACAAATCGCACTGGTGACGCCCCACCCATTCGAGAAACCCGCCTCCAATTTACTGCCCGATCTTTCGAAGAGAAACAAAGGCGTCGCTGCCTACGCCGGAGCTATTCGTGAGCTGGCCAAAAAGCGCGGCTACCTCTGCATCGACCTCAGCGATTACGACACATCGGGTCAGACAAAAGATGGCATTCACTTTACCGATACCGGTCACTGGAAGCTCGCCTTTGAAATGGTTGAGCAACTCACCGGCAGCAACCCGATCAGTGGTGATGCTTTGAAAGAAGACGGCACCTTTGCCAACGCCAAACTGGAAGAGCTGCGGCAGGCCATTGTGAAAAAGAACTTCCTCTGGCACCAGCACTGGCGACCAACCAATTGGGCCTTTGCCTACGGCGACCGACAACACGTCGCCGCCAGTCACGATCACCGCCCCGGCAAACCACGATGGATGCCCAAAGAGATAGACCAGATCATTCAACTCATCGAAGTCGCCGAGGGCGAAATCGCGAAGAAGAAGGGAGCATTGAAATGAAGAATCGAGGGTATAGCGGATGGGGTATAGGGGATAGGCTT
>JAHDCN010000307.1 GCA_020629815.1 Verrucomicrobiota bacterium | reverse complement strand
TAAATCGCAATCTTTGAAAAAATGGCCGCGAAAAGAAAAAAAGCCAAGTTGAAGAATCTTGATGGAGCTCAGGCTCTGATCCTTACTCTCGAAGAGTTGGGCATCGAGTATGTATTCGGATATTCGGGTGGGGCTGCCCTGCCAATTTTCGATGCGCTGGAAACAGTGGATACCAACATTAAGTTTGTGCTGACTCGTCATGAGCAGGGTGCGACCCACATGGCGGACGGTTATGCCCGGGCGACCGGCAAGCCGGCGGTGGTTTTGGTGACTTCCGGTCCCGGAGCAGGTAACACGATTACCGGTATTATGACGGCGCAGATGGATTCGATTCCGATGCTCATCATTTGTGGTCAACAAGTGACCTGGATGCTCGGGAAAGATGCGTTCCAGGAAGCGGACATTTTCGGAATCACGATTCCAGTTGTTAAGCATAACTATCTGGTGCGTGAAACGAACGAGCTGCCGCAGATTGCGCGGGAAGCTCACTACATTGCAACGACAGGGCGTCCCGGTCCTGTTTTGATCGATGTGCCAAAAGACGTCAGCCAGTCGCCTTTCAGCGGTGATTTGGAGGCTGATATCGATTTGCCCGGATACAAACCTGACCTGGCCAACGAGATCGATGAAGTTTCTGTCGAGGAAGCTGCTCGTTTGCTGAACCTTTCCAAGAAGCCGGTGATTCTAGCTGGTCATGGCGCCATGATCGCCGGAGCGGAGAAGGAACTGATGGAGTTGGCCGAGCGGACCAATTGTCCGGTGACTTCAACTTTGCTTGGCAAAGGTGTTTTCCCTGAGAGCCATCCACTGGGTCTCGGAATGCTGGGTATGCACGGTACTGCCTATGCCAATAAAGCGATGGTTGAGTGTGATTTGATTCTCAATGTCGGTTCGCGATTTGATGACCGGATCATTGGTCAGGCCGACAAGTTTGGTGCGAATGCCAAGATCATTCACATCGATATCGATCCTTCAGAGATGAACAAAATGATCGTTCCTGATGTGACGATCGTTGGTGATGCGAAGGTAGCACTGAACTCACTTCTGTTACACGTTGAGGAAAAGAATACCGATGACTGGATGGCAACCCTGAACGGTTACCGCAAGAAGTATCCTCTCAGCTACAAGAAGCAGGGTGGTCTGCGCATGCAGCAGGTGATCGACGAGATTTTTGAACTCACTGAAGGAGACGCGATCGTTTCCACTGATGTGGGCCAGCACCAGATGTGGGCTGCTCAGTTTTATCGAAACGACAAGTCGTGGAAGTGGCTCAGCTCTGGTGGAGCGGGCACGATGGGCTTCGGTTTTCCCGCAGCGATTGGTGCTCAATTTGCCTGTCCTGATTCGACGGTGATTTCGATTTCCGGAGATGGTGGCTTTCAAATGACTTTGTGTGAAATAGCGACAGCTGTGATTCACAAGTTGCCGATCAAGATTCTTGTTTTGAATAACCACTACCTCGGAATGGTGCGTCAGTGGCAGGAGCTGTTCTTCGACAATCGCGAGAGCGGTGTGGACCTGGAAGGCAACCCGGACTTCGTCAAGCTGGCGGAATCCTATGGTGCCAAAGGTATCAATATCAAGCGACCAGCTGATGTGAAGAAGAAGCTTCAGGAAGCGCTCGACTACAACGAAGGACCGGTTCTGATCAATGCAGAATGTGTGAAGACTGACAATGTTTTCCCGATGATTCCTGCAGGTGCTGCTCTGGAGGATATGCTCACCGAGCCGCCGAAGCACAAAATGGAGAAACCTGTTGGTTCTACCTAATTGTTAAATAGTTATCTCACTTTTTTACCCTGATTTATCATGGCTCGTAAAATAACGACTACAGATACGGAACCAGCAGCCCGCCCTGACATTATTGGCGGTCACTCGCTGAGTATGTATGTGAACAACAAGCCCGGCGTTCTGATGCGGATCTGCCAGGTTTTCGCCCGGCGTGCATACAATATCGATTCTCTTGTGGTAGCACAGGGGCGCGACCCGCGTTTTTCGCGTCTCACCCTTGGCATCAGTGGTGATCCTGCCGGACTGGAGCAGATCATCCTGCAATGTAATAAGCTTATCGATGTGATTCACTGCTATGAGCACACTCCATCCGATGCGGTGGTTCGTGAACTTGCTCTGTTGAAGGTGAAAGTCGACAATGTCGAGAAGCGGACAGAAGTCCTTCAGATCGTTGAACACTTCGGTGGAAAAACCGTCGACCTCACCGAGAAGTCGATGATTATCCGAATCGAAGGAGCGTCTGATAAGCTCGATGCCGCCGTGCGTTTGCTGACCAACTACGAAATCATCGAAACCGTGCGAACCGGTAAAGTGGTGATGGCACGTGGTGATCTGGATACTTGATTGAAAAGGCTCAGGCAAAAAAGCGATACCGGAATACATACCAGATCGCTTTAATGCCGTCTTTCCAATTGATCTTTTTGCCCTCTTCGTAGGAGCGGCCGTAGTAGGAAATTCCGGTTTCGTAAACTCTCCAGCGGCGCTTCCGGGCAACCTTGATGGTGAATTCGACTTCAAATCCGAAGTCGTTCGCCGTCAGCTTGATGTCATCGAGAACTTCACTGCGAAACATTTTGTAGCAGGTTTCGACATCGGTGAGTTTCTGGTCGGTAAACAAACTGACCAGGAACGAAATGAAGCGGTTCGCCAGGTATTGCTGAAAAAACAGCGAACGATGAGGCTGGCCGTAGAAGCGTGAGCCGTAGACCACGTCGGCGATGTCTTCGTGAATCAGCCGCCACATGGTATCCCAGTCAGCAGGGTCGTATTCGAGGTCGGCATCGTGAATAACGATGCCTTCTGCAGAAGCTTCCTCAAAGCCACGACGAAGAGCTGCTCCCTTGCCCTGATTCTTTTCCTGAAAGAAGACGCGGACATCGGTGATGTCGTGCTCGGAAGGAGTTTCGGCATTTGGCTTGGTGAGATTGCCCTCGATATCGAAGGTGGCTGGATTGATCTCACCACCGACCTCAAAGGTTTCCGAAATCCACTCGCGAGTGCCATCGGTAGAGCCATCGTCCACAATGATGAGTTCCTTTCGCGTCCCCGGTAGAGAACGAACCACTCGAGCAAGGCTGGAAGATAACAGCTCCCGTTCATTGTAGACGGGTACAATGATAGAGAGCTGGGGATTTTGATCTTCGGCCATATCGTGGCTGGGCGCTACCGGAGGAGTGCCCTTCCTTGAATCTACGAATAAATCGCAAATTCGAATACCCAACAAGCTGGAAAACTATCTATTCGCCTATGCGAATCAGGTTACCTTCTGTCCGGATTACGAAACCGTCGTTCGCCACGGCGAAGGAGGAAAGTCCGTATTCACCGATTTTGTTCTCGGCTAATTTGGTGAAGTTTCTGCCCGGTTTGACCACAGTGGTGATGCCGTCGCCATTGTGAAAGAACAGATTTCCGCTGGCAAATACGGGAGAGGCAGAATAGCCGCCCTGCGGATCCAATCTTTCCTGGTAAACCACTTTGCCGCTTTTAGCCTCGAGGCAGGTCAAAACACCTTTGTCGTCATTCATGTAGAAAAGATCGTCAACAACGATGGGGCTGCTCTCGCGAGGAACCGTCTTCGTGTAATCCCAGGCGACATGCGTGTCGGTGACATCTCCTTTTCCATCAGGGCGAATCGCCAGGAGACTGGCGCGATCGAATCCAGAAGAAACAAAGACCAGGCCCTGAGCGAAAACCGGCCGGGGTGTGACTGAATAGCCTTCACCGTAGCCGCAGCGCCAAATCTCATCGCCATTTTTTGGATCATAAGCAATCACGGCTCCAGAACCGGAGCTGATCACTTGAGTTTGGTTGTTTACCTCAATGACAAGAGGAGTGGAAAACGAAAACGTCCTGCG
>JAHDCN010000306.1 GCA_020629815.1 Verrucomicrobiota bacterium | reverse complement strand
CTGGAAACAGGGTAAGTCCTTACCCATGCCCGATAGCTACGCCGACCCCAATCGTCCGCAGAAAGGTCTGCATTTCAGTCGACTGGAACGCATCCTGTTTCATCGCACAGAGATCGATCAACGCGTGGCAGAAATGGGCCAGCAGATCGAGCAGGACTACGCCGGGGAACCTCTGACTGTCGTTACAATTTTGCAGGGCGGTGCCTTGTTTATGGCAGATCTGATTCGGGAAATCCACCTGCCTTTGAAGGTCGATTCGATCAGTGTCGCCAGCTACCACGGTGGCACCGAAAGCAGTGGCGTGATCACCTTTCACCAGGAGACATTGCCGGACATCGATGGACGCCACGTTTTGATCCTGGATGATATCCTAGACACCGGCCGAACGCTTCATGCCATCCGGTCGCGTTTTCTTTCGGAAAAATCTCCCCTCTCGGTGAAGTCCGCCGTTTTGCTGTCGAAGAAAATCGAGCGGGCGGAAGAAGTCGAAAGCGACTACTGCGGATTCGAAATCGGCAATGAATTCGTCGTTGGCTACGGTCTCGATTACGATGGCAACTACCGAAACCTTCCTGTGATCGGTGTGCTGAAAGAAGAGTTTATCCACTCATAAAAAAAGCCGCTTCGGTTTCCCGAAGCGGCTGAATTGAGGGGATTTAATTTTCAGGCGATCAGTGCAGCTTATTCGCGAGGCGATTCAGCAGCAGCGTAGCCAAAGGATGAGGGCCCTGAATTTGCGGGGCATATTGGTAGTGAGCGGAAGTCTGAACATGCGCAGGAGGTCTGGCGTAGACGGGCTGATTGCAAGTCGGCACCTGGTGCTGCGGGTATCCGTAGGTCGGCACCACAGGTCTCACCGGGCGGAAAGAAGAACTGTTTCTGTGCACCCATGTAGCGATCGGGCAGGACTGCGCAATCAGGTACCGGGTGTGCTGACTTACATGAGCCTTCTTGCTGCAATTTTGGACTCGTGTCAGCGAAGTCCGCGCATCACAGGCTGCCTTTTTGAAAGTCTTCACACAGGTCCCGTTGTAGGCACGGTTAAGCCGCGTGGTGTGAGTCGAGTAGTTGCGCATAGCTTTCAGCAAAGCTGCTGCGTGAGGGCACCCTCTGGAGTAGCGGACCTCATTGGTGTATTGCCAGGTCATAGCGCTGGCCAGGTCGTTCAGTTGATAGACGCGCTGCCCCATCGCATCGTTGTAAAATTGCGCCTGCGCACCGGAGGGTAACAGGACTGCTGCGACGGCAATCGCGGCTGAAGAAAGCAAGGTTCGGATAGTGAATTTTTTCATGGCTGGAATGTGGTGGTTCACCCACAGCCATAAGACGAGCCTATGCGGAAGCTATGCAGATTTTCCCTGCAAAAAATCAATTCGCCAACTGCGCTTCAGGCAATGGTCGATGGATGAAATACCAGCAAACGACACTGAGAATCAGCAGGCCCAGCACCCAAAGCTGCCACCAGTGATCCGCCTGCGTTTGCTCTTCGACTGCTTTTGCTCCCAGATCGCCAAGTTCATCACTGGAACCCGCCTGGGAAAAATCCGCTTCGCGGGAATCCGCAAAATGGGCAGCACCACGGAAAAGCACCTGCTCCCCCTGACTGACCTGAAAGAACCCGGGCTCTTTTGGCGCAGTCAGGTAGCGGCTGCGGCTCAAAGGCACTTCGTCTGTCTCCCCATCGATTTCTACCAACAGAGGCTCCGCCTCACTACCCAGCAGATGCGCAAACTGCAACGACTGGTGCAACTCCACATTGCCTGACTCCTCAGCCACCTTGGCCGCTCTGATTTCTTCAATGAACCGGTGCACCAATACGATGAACGAAGGCAGCCCCTCCGCATTGGAATTGCTGATATCGAAATTGAAAAACAACTGCTTCTTCCCCTCGCCTTCCCGAAGAAAAATCAGCGATCGGCTTCCCTGCCACACCAAAGTCTGATCATTTTCCAACATCGGCATGCCGGGCGAATTTCGCGCAATCAGCCCCTGCCAATTCAGCCCGGAAACCAGACGATGATTACTGGAAACGATACTGCCTTTGAAAAAGTGCCGCGACACATCGCGCTGATTCAAAAACACGATTGAAACATCCGGAAAAGTCAGACCGGCTTTCTCCTCTTCGTCGGCCAGAATCGAATCGAGCGGATTGTGCGAAGCCAGAACCAAATCGGCAGCGTTCTCCGCATCCGGATCGAGATAGCGCTCCGTGCTCTCCAGGATTCTCCGGTAAAGATTGTCCAAATTATTCTCTCCCAGCGTGGCAATGCGCATTTCCTTCGGCTGGGGAACCATGAGAGGCAAAGTATCATCCTGATCGAAATCGTCCGGCTGAAGTCGCAGTGTCAGCGCCGCCGTATTCTGAGGGAAACGGCCCTGCAGTGTTCTGGTCTCACCGGGTTGAAGGGAAATCGTCTTGGTTTCCGTCTTTTGCGATCCCGCAGTCAAAAACCACTCCCGATCCTGAGCCGTCTCTGCATGATTTTTTACCAGAGCCTGCCACTCCACTGCTCCATCAGTGGAATCGATTTCAACTCCGACGAAACCAACATTGTCCACCTGATCTCCGACGGCCAAAAGTCGTGCTCCATAGCTGAGACTTTCCCGGGCATGATCGGTGAGAAACAAAACAATCCCCGTCTTTCCGGCAAGGCTGCGGCCCACTCGAAGCGCAGGCGCGGGATCATGCGCTGTGCGAAAGGGAGTCCATTCCTGCAAAACCGCAATCATATCCTCCAGCTCCGCCCCCGAATACAAAGTGCTCCCCTCCAGATGCGACTCGATCAGGTGATACTCCACCTGCCCCACATTTCGGCTCAAACCGGGGAGCTTCTCCCGCAATTGAGTGTCCCAATTTTCCCGGAATGCCCGCATGGAAGCCGAGCTGTCGATGACGACTGCGATACGCTGAATCGATTCCGGCCGACTCCAGCGCGGCTCGACCAGCAGCCAGGTGAGAATCAAAACCGCCAGCAGCTGCAGCCACAGTGGCAGGGAATTCTTCAAACGATCGACCTTTCTCCCACGCACACTTTCGCGCTGTAGCTGCTCCAGCAAAAACAGAGTGCTCACCGGCATCTTGCGAGACTGGCGCTGCAGCATGTGGATCAGAAGAATAATCGGAATCGCTGCAAGCGCCCAAAATCCGGCCACGTTGGCAAAAGTGATAGGCATGTATCCAAGAGTCCCGACAACGACGCCCGGCGTCAAGGCAATATCTGACCCAACAGGGTCAGGTCGGAGAGTCAACAGGGTTAGGTCAATGGGGTAACAGGGTTAGGTCAGAGAATGCACCTATGAGATTTGGCACTGACAGGCAAGCTGGCAAAACCCTTGATACTACAGGGCCTTCTGCATACGATTCGCGAGAGAAGTCCTCGGTCATATCAGTCATTGAGGTGATACTAAAAAATACTATTCTGTGAATAAAAATGAAGCTCTTCCCCGCGCAACTAGCGACCCACTTGCTATGCGGCAGGAGACTTCCAATGCATCCAGTCGCCACCATTGAGGAACGTATCATCGAAGGCCGAAGGATGCTCGTTCGCATCACAGGGGAAGATTACGGATACGATCTTCAGAAGTGGCACAATCACCTAAAGGAATCACGAGAAGGAGGATACACATGGCAGCGCAATATCAATCTACCGAAGATCATGAAGGAGGCGATCGCATCCGAGCAATGGAACGCTGCCGTTCAGACCTTACCTGCCGAAATTGAAATAGAACCGCTCAAGAAGATTCCTCCCACGGAGGCAGAACGAAGGAGAATTCGGAAGATGCAACGCCACGCCGACTAACACAGAATCGGGTAGGAGCGGGGTTTGACTGCGCTTCGCTTGCCGCTTTGCGGTAGCCTTCGGCTATCTATGTCG
>JAHDCN010000305.1 GCA_020629815.1 Verrucomicrobiota bacterium | reverse complement strand
TCGCCGAAGGCCATGACCTTGTTGATTGCTGACTCGATGGTTTCGTGAGGCACCATTTCACCACCAATCTTGGAGAAACGCGACAGGCGACCTTCGATGTACAAGAAGCCGTCTTCATCAACCCGGCCGATGTCACCAGTCATGAACCAGTTGCCCTGTTTCACTTCGGCGGTCTTCTCCTCCTGATTCAGGTAGCCTTCAAAAATGTTCGCACCGCGCAGCCAGATCATACCGGATTCGTGCAGCGGCAGTGGCTTATGAGTATCGGGATCGGTGATGCGCACCGCGACTCCGGGGATAAACAAACCAACGGATCCGGGTTTCTGATTCGGCAAAACAGGGTTGCCGTCCTCCGGCTCCACTTCGGGAATATTCACATTGGTCGCCGGTGAGGTTTCGGTCAGCCCGTATCCCTCGAGGACATCTTTACCGAAACGCTTGTGGAAAGCTTCCGCCACTTTGCGTGGCAATTTTTCGGCACCGGTGACTACCAGTTTCACGGTCTTGAGTTGCTCCGGCTTGGCCCGGCGCAGGTATCCGCGCAGGAACGTCGGCGTCGCCAGCACCAGACTGACCGAGTATTTTTCAATCAACTCCGCCAGTTTGGCAGTTTCCAGCGGACTCGGATAGGTGACCAGGTTCACTCCTTCGAGAATCGGATACCACATGGTCACAGTACAGCCAAAGCTGTGAAACAGCGGCAGACAGCCGAGAACTTTGTCACTGGAACGCAGATCAACCCGGCAACCGAACTGGTTCACATTGGCCAGCATGTTGCGGTGAGAAAGAACCACTCCTTTCGGATCGCCGGAGCTGCCACTGGTGAACAAAAGAACCGCTTCTTCCGTTCCCCCCTTTTTCGGGATGCCCACAGAAGACGCCAGAGCACCCGGCCCCATCATCTTGGACATCAGTAGCCACCAAATGATTTTGCCTTTCAACTTCGGCAGCAGTCGCTCGATCAGGATCAGTTGCTTGTTCGGCGGCCACTTGAAGCTGCTCAGTTTGCGCACGAATGGATCCGCAGTGATAAACTTATCGATGTCAGCCTGCTCGATGCAGGAATCGATGGCGTGATCACTGGCGGTGAAATTCAAATTCACCGGGGTTTTGCCGGCAAACAAAACGGCCACGTTGGCGACCAGGCCGCCTTTGCCCGGCGGCAGAATAATTCCGACGCGTTTCTTGTCGGTCTCTTTGCGAATCACTTTGGAAAGCGCAATCGCCGCTGCGAGTAGCTTGTCGAACTTCAGCTCGGATTCGTCGGTTCCATCGAGGACGCTGCAGCCGGATCCATGTTTTTTCAGCCCCTTCAACAGCTCAAAGGCAAGGTGGCTCTGCAAGAGTGGCCGGTTGGAAAACGCAATCTCATTGGCTACCAGCAGGTTCTCTGTGTAGTTGGCCAGGTTGGCTCCTTCGCGGGTCAGCGGCTTTCCGAAGGACAGCACCAGGCGCTCCAGCTGAGACCGGCTTTCCACGGAAAGGCCACTCTCCTCTGGATGATCCACAAACAGGGGCAACAAGGGAGCCTCTGCATTGGTCAAAAACTGCAGCACCTCTGTCGGCACCTGGATCACTTGTCCGAGCCTTGCGTTGGTCGCACCCGGGATGAAGACCATCACCCAGTCTTCAGCAATTCGCTTGTGCAGTTCCGTGGTGAAAGCGTCGCGATTGGCCTCAGAAACGGAAAACTCCAGCGCTTCGACATCCTCCCGCTCCAGGTGGGCCGTGAGCAAAGGGTCATAATCTCCTCCGTGCTCAATCAGATACAGCACCTTTCTGTCTTCGAGGAGTTTATCCAGATGCAGAAGGTCCTGATAGGCAAGGCGGTTGGGAAGAATGAGCACTCCGTCATCCGGAATGTTCTTTTCCCCGTGAAGCTCAACTTTACTGGTAGATCGGCTCATAGCGTACGGACGGTTTACATTACCCAATTTCCGAAAAATGCCCCTGCAAAAATGCTCAGGTTTTTCTTTTCGTCGGCAACGTTTCCCCCTTTAATCACGGCATCATGGCAGAAAGCGAAAACGACGAAAAGAAAAAGCTCGATCCAAAAGGGCACTGGAGGGCCAATTTGAAGTGCGTAGCGATTCTTCTTTCCATCTGGTTTGTCGTATCTTTTGGATGCGGCATTCTCCTGCGTAGCTGGATGGATGCCAACATGCCATCAATTGGTAACGCACCTTTCGGCTTCTGGATGGCACAGCAGGGATCGATCATCTGTTTCGTCCTGCTGCTGATCGCCTACAACATCTGCATGAACCGTATCGACGCCAAATTCGGCTACGACCAGTAAACCGAACCGCCCTTTTCCCATGAGTCAGAATTTTTGGAACTTCCTCTTTATCGGTATTTCGTTCGCGATCTACATCGTCATTGCGATTCGTTCACGCGCGAAATCGACCAGTGAATTTTACACCGCCAGCAAGGGTGTCTCCCCCTTTGCCAACGGTATGGCAACCGCGGCGGACTGGATGTCGGCAGCGACGTTTATTTCCATGGCGGGCGGAATCGCAGCGGCCGGCTACGATGGGTCCCGCTTCCTGATGGGCTGGACCGGTGGCTTCGTCCTGCTGACGACCCTGATGGTGCCCTACCTGAGAAAATTCGGCAAAGCCACCGTGCCGGACTTCCTCGGCGATCGTTTTTACTCCAATGGCGCCCGCCTCGCTGGTGTGGTCTGCGCGATTTTCGTCTGTCTGGTTTACATCATGGGGCAGATGCGCGGCGTGGGAATTGTGTTCTCGCAGTTGTTTGGCATCGAGATCTGGCTCGGCGTGATCATTGGCGGAGCCATCGTGTTTTTCTACGCCGGCATGGGCGGTATGAAAGGAATCACCTACACCCAGGTCGCCCAATACTGTGTGATGGCGATGGCCTACACCATTCCGGCGATCTTTGCTTCGCTGGTGTTGACTGGAAATATCGTTCCTCAGTTGGGTCTGATCGGGAATGTCGAAGGGGAAAACCTCTCCATTCTTGAGAAAATTAATTCCATTCACAAAGATCTCGGTTTCGCCGAATACACCAAAGGCAAACTTTCGACCCTGAACATGTTTTGCATCACTGCTGTACTGATGGCGGGAACAGCCGGCCTGCCTCACGTGATCGTTCGCTTCTTCACAGTGAAGAATGTGAAGTCGGTTCGCAAGTCGGCCTGCTGGACGCTTGCCTTCATTGCCGTGATCTACCTGACCGCTCCCGCGGTTGGTCTGTTTGCCCGGATTAACCTGACCGAAAGCCTCCACGATAAAGAGTATGCCCAGGCTCCTGCCTGGATGCAGACCTTTGAAAAGAGCGGGCAGATGAAATTTGAGGATAAGAACGGCGACGGAAAAATCCAGTTTGTTGCCGACGCGGAAAAGAACGAACTCGCTTTCGGCAATGACATCATGGTGATGGCCAGCCCCTACATGGCCGGCGCAAAACCGTGGATCATTGGTTTGCTGATGGCCGGCTGTATTGCCGCTGCCCTTTCGACAGCTGCCGGTTTACTACTCGTGCTTTCGACCTCGATCTCGCACGACTTGATGAAGAAAATTCTCAAGCCGGATATCTCGGATAAGCAGGAGGTCGGTTATGCACGGATGGCTTCGCTCGGGGCACTGCTGGTCGCGATGTGGTTTGGGATCAACCCGCCATCGGACCTGATTGCGAAAACGGTGGCCTTTGCCTTCGGTCTCGCTGCTTCCTCGTTTTTCCCAACGCTGCTGCTCGGTATTTTCTCCAAGCGTATGAACAAGCAAGGTGCCATTGCCGGAATGTTGGTGGGTATTGCGTTCACTTCGCTCTACATCATCTACTTCCAGATGGGACTGCCGGGTCTCGGCAAGGGAACTCCGGAGCAATATCTGTTCGGCATCACTCCAGAAGGGATTGG
>JAHDCN010000304.1 GCA_020629815.1 Verrucomicrobiota bacterium | reverse complement strand
GAAAAAAACAGGCATTTCGCGAATCTTTTCGCTTGGGAGAGAGGTGTCATCAATCAATAGTGCGTTCGGTCGCTCGAACGCGACGGGGTGGAAAGTAGGGGGCTTTCCTTTACTTCGATAAATGAAACGAAGCAACGCCAGTAATCCTTTGAAACTCTTTTTGTCTCTTTCGCGGGACAAAGGGTTGGTGGTAGGCGCGTCGATCGCACTCATCATCGCCACGCTGTTACATTTGGCTTTCGCTTACATGGCAGGGGGACTCGTCGATACCACGATGGATCAGGGGCCTGGGCTGGGAAAGGTGGAGCCAATGGTGCCGGGCCGAACGATTTCCGAGATGTGTGTGATTCTGGTGACACTGGTTTTTGTCGTAGTCGCTTTTTCCTGGATGGAATACGCCTGGTTTACCAGCTGCGGTGAGCGGGCAATTTCCCGATTGCGACGCAATGTGTTTTCCAACCTGGTAAAGCTGCCGATGAATTTTTTCCATCGGAATCGGGGCGGCGAGCTATCGAGTCATACCCTGGCAGATGTGATGTTATTGCAGGAATTTTGGGTGACTGATCTTCGGTTGATTTTGAAGAGCGTTCTTTTGATCGCCGGAGGTGTGGCGATGTTGTTTTTCCTGTCGGTAAAGTTAGCGCTGGTAGCGATTATTGCGTTTCCATTGGTAGCCGCTTTTTCCGCTTTTTTGGGCCGAAAAATTCGAGGTAAGACAACTGCAGCGAGCGAAGAGTTGGCACGGTCCTCGGTGGTCGTGGAAGAGGCAATTCGCGGTATCCTGAGTATCAAAACCTTCAGCAAAGAAAATTGGGAGCGCGATCGCTACGTTGCTACCATGGAAAACTATGTCGCCCGGGCAGAGGCTTCGGGCAGAGCGAGGGCGGCTTTCATTTCCGTGGCGATTCTCACGGTTTTGTTGATCTGCGTTTTCCTGATGTGGTTTGGCTCCTCTGAGATCGCTGCGGGTCGGCTCACGCCGGGAGAGTTTACCAGCTTCATGTTTGCGCTTGGATTTGTGGGAAGTTCCAGCGGATCTTTGGCGGAATACTTTGCCAAATTTCATCGGGTTTCCGGTGCGTCTGATCGTTTGGTGGAAATTCTCGAAGAAGAACCTGAACCTGTGGAGGAAACGGCTGTTGCGCAGAAATTTCGAGGCCGGGTCGAATTCGACGACGTTCATTTTGCCTATGAGACTCGACGGGATGCGCCCGTTTTGCAGGGGCTTGATCTCACAGTGGAAGCGGGTGAAAGCGTCGCGCTAATTGGTTCGAGCGGGGTAGGGAAGTCGACGATCATTTCTCTCCTGTTCCGACTCTACGATACTGAGAATGGTGAGATTCGGATCGATGGACGCAACATTCAGGATTTTTCGCTGTTCGAGCTTCGCTCGCAAATGGCGCTTGTTCCGCAGGAGGTGATGCTGATTGGTGGCACGATTCGCGAGAACATTGCATATGGGAGGGACGGTGCCACCGAAGCAGAAATTGACGAAGCTGCCGATCTCGCCAAAGTCTCCGAATTTGTCGAAGAGTTGCCGGATGGGTTCGATACCCGTGTTGGCGACCGAGGGATGGCTCTGTCCGGTGGACAGCGTCAGCGAGTGGCGATCGCACGCGCGATTTTGGCTGACCCGGCAATATTAATTTTAGATGAAGCAACCAGTTCCCTCGACTCAGAAAATGAAGTCGCCGTTCGTGAAGCCCTCGATGAAGTGATGAAAGAAAGGACTACTTTTGTTATCGCCCATCGGCCGGCTTCTCTGGAGAATGTCGATCGCATTGTCGCGCTTGCCGATGGCAAAGTGGTGGAGAATGGAAGTCGTGAAGAGTTGGCTGAACGATTTGGTGGTGAAATGGAAACCATCCTTCGGGAGTTGGCTGGCTCATGAGTGATCCAGCAGTTATCTCTGGAGAACGGAAAGATCTGGTATTGATTCCGTCCTTCAACACAGGTCCGAGACTGCGGTTGACGGTGGAAGATGCTTTGGCGCAACACAAGCCGGTCTGGGTCGTAATCGACGGCAGCACCGACAATTCCGACGAAGCCATTCGCGACCTGGAAGGGGATGATCTGAAGGTGATTCGGATCGAAAAGAACAGAGGCAAAGGACGGGCTTTGTTGCTGGGCGCAGTAACTGCGCTGCGCGAAGGCTTTACCCACGTGACGACTATCGATGCCGATGGACAACATCCGGCGAACATGATCCAGGAATACATCGATGTTTCCCGTGAGAATCCGGATGCGATGCTGATTGGGCAGCCTGTTTTCGATGAAACAGCGCCGCGCATCCGGGTGAACGGGAGAAAGTTTGCCAATTTTTTCACTGCCATCGAGGTGCTGGGTAGCGAGGTCGGGGATTCCTTGTTTGGCATGCGCCTGTATCCACTCGAGCCCTTTGTCCAGCGGATGGAGAGCATCATTCGGTGGGGGGCGAGGCGATACGATTTCGATCCCGAAATTGCTGCCCGTCTAGTTTGGGACGGAGTGCCTTCGATTCACATTCCGACTCCGGTGCGTTACTTTGATGAGTCCGAAAACGGCGTTTCTCACTATCGTTACCTCCGTGACAATTTGAAAATGGCAGCGATGCATTTGCGGTTGCTGCCGGGAATGGCGGTGCGAATTCCACAGATTCTCGAGAATAAATTCGGGACGCCGACTTCGCCGGAAAAGATAAAAGAACGACTCTATCCGTCTCGGATTGCCGCAAAAATTCCGAAGCAATGGGATTTTTACTACACCCTCTGCAAATTGAAGACCGACCCTCTTTATGAGGCGGTATGTACCATCCTTCGCGATGCGACCGGCCCGGTACTGGATGTGGGCTGTGGGCTTGGTTTGCTCGGACACTCGATGCGGGTGAGAGGCATTCTCCACGGCTACCACGGTTTCGACTTTGATGAATCAAAAATTGAAAGTGGTCTCCAGGCTGCGGTGGATGAGGACAATTTCGAGCTTACCGTGGGCGACGCGCGTGAAAAAGCTCCGAAAGGTTTTTCCGGTTCGGTGACTCTTCTGGATATGTTGCAGTTTTTGACCAAAGAACAGCAGACTGTTTTACTACAGGAGGCGGCGGACTGGGTGGCTCCCGGAGGCGTTCTTATTATTCGAAATTGCCTGGATGACGGTAGTGACCGATTTCGGTTTACCCGGTTTGGAGATCGTTTCTCCAACTTAATTTCCTGGATGAAAGGTTCCCCGCACACGTATCCTACGAAGGAATTTTTTGATCAAGTATTTGCTGAAAAAGGCTTCACCCTCGATACGCAACCGCTGTGGGGGAATACACCGTTTAGCAACTATCTACTGGTGTATCGGCGGACATAACCCTGTTAGGTCATTGACCTAACCCTGTTGACTCTCTGATCCAACCCTGTTTACTGGGGCTGGACTAAGGTAGATTCAGTGATGAACAGGCGTTTTCTTTTTTTGTTATGCGTTGCTTTCGTTTTTTCAGCTAGTAGCGGCAATGCGGCGCTACCGCCGGGTAGTGTTGAAGCAAAGAAGAAATCAGCCAGTGAGGTGCTCGTGATAGAAGTGATCACGGTAGAGGAAGGAACCAGAAAGGGTGTCAATGTCCCCGTTTTTCTGACTTCCAAAGTCGTGTCGGTCGAAAAGTCAAAGACAGGGCTGAAACCGGGAAAAGTTATCCGAATCGAATCATTTCGACGTGCCAAATTATCGCTGCCTGTAGCTGGCCCGGTTGCACCGTCTTCGACCCCGAAGGGGTGGAAAGGGCGTGTATATCTGGCGAAGAGAGAGTCAGCTGACAAGCCGTTTCCGCTTGCTGTTTACGGGCACAGTTTCGAAGAAATCGAGTGAACTGGCCTACAAAAAAGGCGGTCCGAAGACCGCCTTTTAAATTGGTTACTTGAAGAATTGCTT
>JAHDCN010000303.1 GCA_020629815.1 Verrucomicrobiota bacterium | reverse complement strand
GTCGGAGCTCCAGGCCCAAAGATTGCTGTTCTCAGTTCCGAATCACTCCAAACTTCCGTCAGCGTCTTCCCTGCCAGTTGCCCCGATGAAAATTCACAGTCGGCCTCTTCACGGGCAGAAACATCCCAACTTTCCCCATAAGGTTGATCGGCATCCGGCAAATCTCTTCCCAGAACTGTTTCCAAACACCGCCCCCCCCAAACACGGGGCTGATACACAGGTTGCAAGTAGAGGATATCTTCCGAAAAAGTCATGGCAGTGATGAGGCTTGCTTTGCCGAATCAATACGCCAAACTTAGCACGTTAGTATCCTCTTAAAAGATATAATGGACCCGGAGATCCTTAGCCGCCTCAACAATTACATCCAGAAGAAAGGGATGCGCAGAACTGCTCAGCGAGAGGTAATTGTAGAAGCTGCCTTCGCCAGCGACGATCACTTCACATCAGAGGAACTCTGGAACAAGGCCAAAAAGATTGATCCAAAAACATCAAGGGCCACAGTCTATCGAACCATTTCATTAATGGTCGAATGCGGCCTTCTTAAGGAAATTGACCTTGGCCGGGATGAGCGGGTCTACGATCCAAATTTTATCGACGCACCGGACCACAACCATTTGATCTGCGTTGATTGCTCGAAGGTGATTGAGTTTCAGGATGAAAATGCCGCCACGCTGATTGATTGCATGACCCGTAGACTTGGTTTCCGACCGTCTTCGAAGTCAATGCGGATCGAAGCCTGCTGTGATAAGCTTCGAAGCGAAGGTTTTTGCGAAAGCCTGATCGAGATGCGCCTTGGGAAAAAGGATTGAAAAACTCGAGTTCCCGCGCGATCAAAAGCACATGTGGAAAGGTCGCTTTCAAACCGAGACATCAAACCTAGTTCAGCGTTACGGAGAATCCATTTCGTACGACTGGCGTCTGTATGCTCATGATATCGAGGGTTCGATTGCACATGCCGCAGCACTGCAGGATGCGGGCATAATCACGAAAACCGAAGAAAGGAAGATTGGTAAAGGTCTTCGTGAAATCAAAAAGGAAATTGAATCTGGAGATTTTCGATTCCGGATGTCCCTGGAAGATATTCACATGAATATCGAAAGTGCATTGACCGATAAAATCGGCGATGCAGGCGCAAAACTGCACACTGCTCGAAGCAGGAATGATCAAGTCGCCCTCGACGTCCGTTTGTATTGCCGGGCTGAAACGGAAGCTATTTTTCAAAGAGTCATGCTCATGCAGCGCGCTCTTTTAAAACTGGCAAAACAGTTTCCTGAAGCGGTCGTCCCCGGCTACACCCATCTGCAAAGAGGACAGCCCGTTTTGTTCTCCCATCACTTACTCGCCTATGTCGAGATGCTGGAGCGCGACCGGATGCGCTTAGCGGACTGCTTCAAGCGAATTAATATCATGCCCCTGGGTTCGGGCGCATTGGCTGGCTCCACAATTCTACTCAACCGAAGGTTGGTCGCCGAGAAATTGGGCTTCCCATCTGTCTCGCAAAACAGCATGGACGCTGTCAGTGATCGTGACTTTATCGCTGAGTTGATGTTTGTGATTTCGATGATCGGAATCCACCTTTCCCGTTTAAGTGAAGATGTGATTCTCTGGGCCTCCGCTGAGTTTGGATTTATCGAACTTAGTGATGCTCACACCACAGGCTCATCACTGATGCCCCAAAAGAAAAACCCTGATGTTGCTGAACTGACCAGAGGAAAGACAGGACGTTTAGTCGGGAATTTGATGTCACTTCTGACAACAATCAAAGGCCTGCCCATGACCTACAATAGGGATCTACAGGAGGACAAAGAACCACTTTTTGATTCTATCGACACCATCAAGATCGCATTGGAGGTCTTCGCGGAAATGATGGCTGTTGCAAAAATCCGCGAAGATCGCACCCGGGAAGCGACAAGCGATCCGTTTCTTCTGGCAACAGACCTCGCAGACTATCTGGTCCTAAAAGGGGTCCCATTCCGCCAGGCTCATGAAGTCATTGGTAGAATTACGGCATACTCGATCGAACAGAAAAAAGACTTTGGTGACTTTGATCTCTCAGAGTATCAGCAGTTTTCCGAAGTTTTTGAAAAGGACGTTTTTGCTGTGCTCAGTGTGGAGACAGCTCTCAAATCCAGGAAAGCTATTGGAGCGCCATCGCCTACCAATGTGAAACGGCAAATGGGATATTGGGAGAAACGGCTCAGCACCAAATCGACTCTTCTGAAATAAGTTAGACGATTGATTACCACAGAGTCGCTTTATCCACAAATGAGCGACCCTGAACAGCGGGAACCTTCCGATCAGGATTGGACCGACGATCAAATCGAAAAACATTTGAGAGGCTTAGTGCCCTCCTCTCCAAAGGCTGATTTCTTTTCGGAAATGAATGCCGATTACGGTCGGATTCAGGAGAGCAAGCGTCGCAGCGCCCGCTCTGCAACCGTCAGCCTTTCGAAACGGGTTGCTATCATGACTGTAGGTTCTTTCGCACTTACATTTGGTTTTTTACAGCTTCGGGACTTAAGACCGGCATCTACGGAACTGACAAATACAGCGAGCTCATCTCCCACCGTTACCATTCCCCGCCTTTCAGACCGGCCCCTGAATCCAGTTGTTAGTGAACGGGATGGCTTTCAGCCCGTTTCCGCACAGGAGTATCTGATCGACTCAAGCTCAAAAGGGCTTCTTCGAACGGGCCATGGTGCCGTGGAGAAAAGAGAATTGCACTTTAGAGATGCGTATCATTGGCACGATCCTAAAACCCAAACCAACATCCGCTACTTTGTCCCTCGGGCAGAGGAAGTTCTTGTTCCCGTAGAAGTCGACTAATCAAACAACATGAAAAACATACACACGCTCCTTTTTGCCTTAGCACTGTCATTTCCATTCACAGGACACGCAGATCACCACAAAAACAGTCCTAGCCCGCCGGAAAATAGAAAGCCCACTACTCCAAAATTGGAAAAGCGAGTATGGCTGGGAGTTCAGTTGCAACCAGTTGACCCTGCTTTGCGCGAGCACCTCAACATACCCGAAGGCTTTGGCATTCTTGCCGGAGATGTCATGAAAGGTTCACCGGCCGACAAGGCAGGACTACGCCGAAGCGATGTGATTTTGACCTTTGATGATCAACGGCTCATTTCGGCCGAGCACATTCAGAAGCTGGTACGTTCCATGAAAAAAGGGGACTCCGTTTCTTTAAATGTTATTTCCAGAGGAAAGGAAAAGACCCTCGAGGCAACATTGGAGGAAGTTGAGATGCCCGTCAGTCCCACAAGAAATCCAATATCTGCACATTCATACCGCTACAACGATAAAAATTGGCCCGAAGCAATGAAACAAAGCCAGGATCATTGGCGCCGTGTTATGGAAACTCACCGGAGAAACCATCAGGAAGCTCACGGAAAGCCGGAACCTAAGCGTTCAGAAGGCAGTGATAGAAAACCTTCTGCAGATAAAGAGCAGGCTCCAAAGAAGGCTGAGAAAGAACCGGAGAAGCCACCTGCGATTTCGGTGCGCCCTGGCTTTCCGTTACAAATTTTTGGCGCTAAGGGAGTAGTAAAAATCGACAATCAAGAAGGGGAACTGACACTAAATCAAGAAGACGGAAAATATGATATCGAGCTAAAAGACAATGAAGGCAACGAAGTCTATTCGGGGCCATACGATACGAAATCCGGAATTGAGGGGCTACCGGAAGAGGCCCGGGAACAGCTGAAGAAAATGAAGTTGGATGACCTGGAGCTGATTATTCCCAAACCAGAGTCTCCAAAAAAGATCAATTCGCCTAAGAAACCACAGCCAAAAGAAAAGGAGGCGATCTTGTGATAGCCTAGTCAGCTAATTTCCCTTCAGCCTGCAATCTGGATTTTGCCTCCGCCAAAGCCTTTTCAGACTGAA
>JAHDCN010000302.1:1321-3960 GCA_020629815.1 Verrucomicrobiota bacterium | reverse complement strand
TCGGAATTTTCCCAAATTCCGCTACCGGTTTGCAGAGACTCTACGAACCGTGCAAAACGGCATTAGCAATCTCGGTTACGTGAGATTCTACGATCGCATCGACTTCGAGGTTTCGACGTTGGGTTCGTCGTGCTACTACAGGGTCAACCCGATCTTCACCCAGAACCAGCTTCTCTCCACTGCGATCGACTACCGCTTTTTCCGTCGCATAGGCAGGCAGAGTGATCTTGGTTTGCAAAGTTGAGCCCTCGGTTCCACTCATCGCCACAACGGCGAAATTGACATCGGGAATATGAATCACCTTCGCCACTTTGGGATGCTGCCCCAACTTCCGGCGCAATTCCCGAAAGGACTCGGCAGTATTCAAAGATTCCTCCACCGCAATCGAATTGCTGGAATTTAGAGCCATTGAAAACGGCACCTGACTGGTCACCACACGGGTGCCTTCAATTCTCCCGCCCGACTGGGCACGGAAAAACATCCATCCGGCCGCAAGCAACGCGACCAGCAACAGCAAAACAATCCATCCCAGGGAAGGTTTCCGGCTCCTCATGGCGGCGAAGGTATCACATTCCAACTTTCCTGCACGGGGCAAAATCAGAGGATTTGCGCGGAAGCAAAAACGATGATTCTGGCTGAATTCCCTGGCTTTTCCTGTAAGATTGTTGGACGAACGTCATTACATTCAAAGCAATCCCGATGAACTTACGTTTTCTACTATCCATATCCGCCAGCGCTGCTCTCCTTGTGGCCTGCAATGAAGAAGCCGACAGCCCGAAACCGGAGGGATCTGGAACCAAGCCATCTGCTGAATCACTTGGGTCGGGCACCAAACCTGCGCCGGAAACGCTCGGCTCGGGGACCAAACAGCCGGCCCCGGAATCGCTCGGATCGGGAACTAAACTAAAACCGGAAGAGAAGAAAGCGGTAGCTGCAGTCGCTAAACCGGAACCAGTCCGCGAAGTAGTCTCCGAGGAAAAAGAAGAGGCTGCCCCGAAAAAGCGAACCGCTGAGGAAAAGGCAGAGCTCAAGAAACGCCTCACGAAAATTCAATACTACGTTGCAGTGGAGGACGGCACCGAGCGCGCTTTCGACAATGAATACTGGGACAACAAGGAAGACGGCATTTATGTCGATATCATTTCCGGCGAGCCGCTGTTTTCCTCGACCCACAAGTTCAAGTCGGGAACCGGTTGGCCGAGTTTCTGGCAGCCTATCGATAAGAAGGAAATCAAGGAAAACACCGACTATAAAATCGGCTACGCCCGCACCGAGGTCCGCTCAAAATCCGGTGACACTCATCTGGGGCATGTTTTCCCCGACGGCCCGAAACCAACCGGTCTGCGCTACTGCATCAACTCTGCTTCACTGCGCTTCATTCCAAAAACTGAGCTGGAAAAAGAGGGGTTGGCAGACTATCTGAAGCTGTTCGAAAAAAGCGAGTAAGCAGGAAAACCTGTGATAGGATTTTCTCATGAAGAAAGCGCTTCTCATTCTCGCCGCTATTGGAATTGCCATCGGGTCATGGGTCATTTTCCAAAAAGGCCCGGCTCCTGTCGCTTCTGCACAACAAGTGGAGCAGGCAATTCCCGTTATCCAATTGCAGGATGGCAGCCAGTTGATCCAGGTCTTTCTTGATCAGGATAATGAGCAGCGCTTCACGGTGACCAATGCGAGTGGCCGCGTTCAAGCCGAATTACTGACTCTGGAGGAGTTGCGCGCTTCTCTTCCCGGCACGGCCGAAAAAGTCGGCAATGGTCTGGCCGATATTTCCGCGACCAATACGGAAAACATGCCGGTATTTTCACCGCAGCCCAATTTGCTCCCGTCTGGCGCTTTGATTCAGACCAACTACTAAACCACTGCCACGCCTCCGGGGTCACGCAACCAAGGCGCGCAAGCCTCCCGCGCTTTGTGCTAAGCTGAGCGCAGGTTATGACTGCGCCCCGCTCTATTCTTCTCTCACTTTTCGCAGCTTTCGTTTCCGTCCCGGTCTGGGCGGATACCACGCCTGCTCAGAAAATTGACGGGTTTCTCGATGCCAGGCTAAAGGAACAGGGAATCGAGCCGCTGGCACCGGTTGATGACAATACCTTTCTACGCCGAACCTGGCTGACCCTCGGCGGACGTATCCCGACCATCGAAGAGGCGGAGGCCTTTCACTCCAGCACCTACGAGAACAAGCGCGAGCGACTGGTCGCCGAATTGCTCGACAGCGAAGCTTTTGTTTCTCACTACTTTCATTTCTGGGCAGACCTGCTGCGGGTCAATCAGCGCCTGCGTGGACCGACGAAAAACGCCTATGAGCTCTGGATCAAAGAAGCCCTGCGCGATAACATGCCCTACGACGAGTTTGTTTATAAACTGGTCACTGCAACTGGTCCCTATTGGGAGAATGGCGCGACAGGTTACTATTTCCGGGACCGGGGCATGCCGCTCGACAACATGTCGAATACGGTTCGTGTCTTCCTCGGCACCAGACTTGAGTGCGCGCAGTGCCACAATCATCCCTTCGATAAATGGACGCAGATGGACTACTTCCAAATGGCGGCCTTCAGTTTCGGAATGGACTACCGGGGCTTCGAACCACCGAACCGCACCTGGGCTCAGCAGCAAATGCGCGAAGCTGTTCCCGCCGC
>JAHDCN010000302.1:0-1221 GCA_020629815.1 Verrucomicrobiota bacterium | reverse complement strand
AAGGAGACGGTCCTGCCGGATACGATGTTTGGCGCCGATATTGATCACGAAAATGCCGACAGCCTGATTGAAGCCTACGGGGAATGGATGACATCAGCGGAGAATCCGTATTTCACCCGCGTGATTGTGAACCGGCTGTGGAAAGAGGTATTCGGAATCGCTCTGGTCGAGCCACTCGACGAATTCTCCGAGCACACGCCGATTTCGCATCCTGATTTACTCGTCTACCTCGAGCAGCTGATGAAGGAGCTCGACTACGACATCAAAGCCTACCTGGAGGTTCTGTATCAAACCAAAGCCTACCAACGCCGGGCTCACGGCGAGGATGTGGTTGCCGGCCTGCCATATTATTTTCAGGGACCGGCGGTTCGCCGCATGAGTGCCGAGCAGATCTGGGACTCTGTGGTGTCCCTTTCAATCCCGAATGCCGATCAGTATCAGCCGGGCTTGAAACAAAAGCTCACCGACATGGAACGCCGGAAGCGGATTTATGATTCGTTGGAAAACCGTTCTCAGGAAGACTACCTTGCAATGATGAAAAAGGCGGAGCCAATTGTCAGCCGCCAGACAAAATTCAATGCCCAGATCAGCGAGAAAGTTCTCAAGGCAAGAAAAGCCGAAGACTTCGAACTGGTAAAGAAGCTCAACAAAGAGCGTGACGTTTTTACCAAGAAGACGGAGACCCAAATCCGTGAGATCGCATTCGCCGACCTGCCGGAAAAGGTCAGCGCAGACGAAGTGCTAGCGATGGCCGGAATGACCGAAATGGCAGCAGGTTCCATGTCTGCCATGACTCCCCAATGCAATCCAAAGCAAAAGGCAGTGGTCACCGCCCTGCCGAAAATCGAGCGCCCGAAACCACCGGCTGGTCTCGAGCGAGCTGAGATTCGAACCTGGCAGCGCGAGCAGCAACTGGACCTGAATGACTACCAGCGATTGATCGCCGGCATGGCACGCGCTTCCGAGCTTTCCTCCCCTGCCAAACCCGGGCACTTTCTGCGCGACTTCGGCCAGTCCGACCGCGACTTGATCGACAATGCCAATGACCAGCCCAACGTTCCTCAGGCACTGAACCTGCTCAACGGCACCATGATCAGCGCTTTGTCCAACCAGTTCGCTGTTTTCGGTAAGCGGGTTCACGAGGCCGAAACACAGGAGGAAAAAGCCCGCATGATTTTTCAGGCAATGCTGACTCGCCAACCTACGGAGAGAGAGCTGCAA
>JAHDCN010000301.1:1526-3964 GCA_020629815.1 Verrucomicrobiota bacterium | reverse complement strand
CCCCTATATTCCCGCCCCTCCGCCGACTTGGCTATGCGTCTTGCCCGGTTGGTGGGAGTATCAGGTTCCCGGTTTCCGTTGGTGCGATAGTTGTAAAAACTCCGTTCCGTTTTAGGTCACTCTGACTCTGGTTGAAAAGAAAAAAGTCGCAGTAATTACACGGAATTTTTGATATGCCGACCATTAACCAACTCGTGCGCAAGGGGAGAAAGGATAAGCCTTTCAAATCCAAGTCACCGGCTTTGGACAAATGTCCTCAGAAGCGCGGTGTCTGTTTGCAGGTTTACACCCGGACGCCGAAGAAGCCGAACTCCGCGTTGCGGAAGGTGGCGAAGGTTCGTTTGACGAATGGTCAGGAAGTCATCGCCTACATCGGTGGTGAAGGTCACAACCTCCAGGAGCACTCGATTGTCCTGGTTCGCGGTGGTCGTGTGAAAGATTTACCCGGTGTTCGTTACCACGTGGTTCGTGGTGCGCTGGATACTCTGGGTGTTGAGGGCCGGAAGCAGGCCCGTTCGAAATATGGTGCCAAACGTCCCAAAGAGTGATTTTCCCAACTGAGTAACAGTTCGGATTTTCGCTCGGCGATACGAATGTTTTGGCAAATCAATTTGACTGAAATAATCCTATGTCCCGAAGAAAAAGAGTTTACGCAAAGCCGGAGCGCCATGATGCCCGCTACGAGAGTGAGCTGGTTGCCAAGCTAATCGCTACGGTGATGAAGCAGGGTAAAAAGGCCCTTGCGGAGCGCATTGTTTACGCGGCGATTGATCGTGCTAACGAAGGTGGCGAATCAGTTGATCCTCTTGAGGTTCTGAATCGTGCGATTGAAAATGCCAAGCCCCGCGTTGAGGTGAAAAGCCGTCGTGTGGGTGGTGCTACTTACCAGGTTCCTCTGGAAGTTTCCCCTGATCGTCAGGAATCGCTCGCAATGCGCTGGATCGTAACTGCTGCCCGTTCGAAGCGCGGCACTCCGATGCATGTGGCTTTGTCGAATGAAATCAAGGATGCCAGCACTAATCAGGGTGGGGTGATTCGCAAGCGCGATGAGACTCACAAGATGGCGCAGGCGAACCGTGCATTTGCGCACTTCCGCTGGTAATCCCGTTTTCAGAACGTTTTTCGAAACCCTCGTTGTCGTATTGAATTGATCCTCTGCGAAGGAGTCACCGACGGATGCACCTACTTTTCCCATCGGTTTTTTCTTTCGCTGCTTTGTCTCTGATGAGTAGTGCAGATAAAAACAGCCCAAACCGGGAGATGCCGCTGGAGCGGACCCGGAATATTGGGATTGCTGCGCATATTGATGCAGGGAAGACCACGCTCACGGAGCGGGTGCTGTTCTATACTGGGCAGATTCACCAGATTGGTGAGGTTCATGATGGTAATGCCACCACGGACTGGATGGAGGACGAGCAGGCGCGTGGGATAACGATCACGGCGGCTGCGGTTTCCTGCGACTGGAAGCAGATTCCGGAAGAAGGGGTTTACAAAGCATACGAAGGCGTTGATCACCGGGTGAATATTATTGATACACCCGGACACGTTGATTTCACTGCTGAGGTGGAGCGTTCTTTGCGTGTTTTGGATGGTGCGGTCGTGGTTTTCTGCGGCGTTGCCGGTGTTCAGCCGCAGTCAGAGACGGTTTGGCGTCAGGCGGATAAATACGAAGTGCCACGGATCGTTTTTGTGAACAAGATGGACCGGGTGGGTGCTGATTTCGACAATGTCGTCGATGATGTGCGCGAGAAGCTCGGTGCCAATGCGCATGCAATTTTGGTGCCGATTGGTGCGGAGGATGCGCTCGAGGGGCAGCTTGATGTGGTGAATCGCAAGGCGGTTTACTATTCTGATCAGGGGCATGGGTCCACTTATGAAGTGAAGGATCTCACTGATGATCAGGCGCTTGAGGTGGATACGAAGCGGGAGGCTTTGGTCGAAGCTCTGGTTGATGCAGACGAGGAGTTTGGACTTAAGTTTCTCGACGACGAAGAGATCACTGATGAGGACATCAAGGGGGCAATTCGTCGTTCGACTATCGCGAATCGCCTGGTGCCGGTAGCTGGTGGTTCTGCGTTTAAGAACAAAGGGGTTCAGTATCTTTTGGATGCCGTGGTCGATTATCTGCCGAGTCCGTTGGAGATTCCTTCGGCGACCGGGATGGATATCGACGATGCGGAAAAGGCTGTCGAAGCGCCGGCTGATGATAACGCCAAGTTCTGCGCGCTGTCTTTCAAGCTTTGGTCAGACAAGTATGTCGGTAAGCTGGTTTTTATCCGGGTTTACTCCGGTTCGGTTTCCAAAGGGGATCAGATTTTTAACAGCCGCACCGGCAAGAAGGAGCGCGTTGGGCGCCTGATTCAGATTCAGTCGGATAGTCACAAGGATATCGAGACCTGTTACTCCGGTGATATCGCCGCGATCGTTGGTCTGAAAAA
>JAHDCN010000301.1:0-1426 GCA_020629815.1 Verrucomicrobiota bacterium | reverse complement strand
TTCCACAATGCCTGTGAAACCGGTGTTCGTGAATCGCTCAACAATGGAGTGGTGGCGGGTTATCCGGTGGTGGATCTGCATGTGGATCTGATTGGTGGTTCCAGCCACGATGTGGATTCTAACGAGCAGTCATTCAAGATTGCGGCCATTTTGGCCATGAAAGAGGCGTTCCGTGAGGGCGCCTCTGTTTTGTTGGAGCCGATCATGACGGTGAGTGTCGATGTACCGGATGAATACCAGGGCGACATCGTCGGTGATCTGAATCGCCGCCGCGGGCGGATTTCCCAGATTGAGCCGCGCAAC
This sequence comes from Verrucomicrobiota bacterium, assembly GCA_020629815.1. GTDB lineage: Bacteria > Verrucomicrobiota > Verrucomicrobiia > Verrucomicrobiales > DEV007 > Arctic95D-9. The sequence goes on along the minus strand of JAHDCN010000301.1, from coordinate 1,123 downwards.
GGGATTACGCAGATCAAATCGGAAGTTCCGCTTGCAGAAATGTTCGGATACTCCACAGATATGCGCTCACTTTCGAAAGGGCGCGCAAGTTTTTCGATGGAGCCCCATCAGTTTGAAGAAGTGCCGCCGAACGTGGTGGATAAGCTGGTGGAGCGATATATTTAGAATTTAGTAGTTAGTAGCTAGTATTTAGTAGTTAGGAATTTAGTTAGAAATTTTTTATCATGCAGGGACAAAGTATCAGAATCCGCCTGAGAGCTTATGATTCTCGTCTTCTTGACAAGTCGACTGTCGACATCGTTGAGACTGCGAAGCGAACCGGTGCCCGGGTTTCCGGACCGATTCCGCTTCCGACCCGAATCGAGAAGTTCAGTGTGAACCGCTCTCCCCACGTGAACAAGAAGTCTGCTGAGCAGTTCGAAATTCGGACGCACAAGCGCCTTCTCGAGATCGTAGAGCCGACCGCGCGCACCGTGGACGAGTTGAAGAAACTGAATCTCCCTGCTGGTGTCGACATTACGATCAAAATCTAGTCGACGAATGACGGGCGGTTCATCCGCAGTAACGAAGTATTTAAGCAACGCACCATTTAACAAATTTCAGGTCCAATGAGTATCGGAATAGTTGGCAAAAAAGTAGGCATGACACGGATTTTCACCGAAGAGGGTGAGTCTGTTGCCGTGACTGTGATCGACGTGAGTGACAATGTGTTTCTCCAGCGCAAGACGGAGGAGAAAGATGGGTATTCTGCTGTCCAGGTCGGTTTCGACGAGCAGAAAGACCACCGCATGAATAAGGCGGCTCTCGGTCATGTAAATGCTCACGGCGGTTCCGCCAAGAAGCGCACAGTTGAGTTTCGTCTGGAAAATGACGATCAGGTTCCTGTCGATATCGATCACCCGGGAATCGATCTTTTCGAAGAAGGTCAGTGGGTGGATGTAATGGGAACCACCAAAGGTAAAGGTTTCCAGGGGGTCGTGAAACGTTACGGTTTCCAGGGGCAGCCAATGTCTCACGGTCACATGATGCACCGTCGTCCCGGTGGTGTGGGTGCGGGAACGGATCCGGGCCGGATTTGGAAAAACAAGAAGATGCCCGGTCGCCACGGTAACTACAACCGCAC
>JAHDCN010000300.1 GCA_020629815.1 Verrucomicrobiota bacterium | reverse complement strand
GCGATGTTCACCGCAGCGAAACCAGTCCGCTTACCGTTACGGGTTTGCAGCATCCAGAGTTTGCCGTCTTCAATAGTGAACTCAACATCCTGCACATCGCGGAAGTGTTTCTCAAGAATGGAGCGAACTTTGAGAAGTTCTTTGTGAGACTTAGGCAGGTCTTTTGCCATTTGCTTCACTTGCTTCGGTGTCCGAACACCGGCAACCACGTCTTCACCTTGTGCGTCGATCAGATACTCACCGTAGAAAACATTTTCTCCAGTGGCCGGGTCACGAGTGAAAGCCACACCAGTTCCGGAGTTCTTACCGGTGTTACCGAATACCATCGCCTGAACGTTTACAGCAGTTCCCCACTCAGCAGGGATGCCGTATTTCTGGCGGTAAACTTTAGCGCGGTCGTTGTCCCAGGAATTGAAAACGGCGTTCACGGAACCAACGAGCTGTGTCATTGGGTCAGTTGGGAAATCCTGACCAGTGCGCTTTTTGATCAGCTTTTTGAACTCAGCAACAATCCACTTCAGTTCGTCTTCATTCAGATCAGAGTCTGCTGCTACTTTGCGCTTGGCTTTTGCCTTGTCGAGGATCACCTCGAACGGATCGTGGTGCTCTCCTTCGTGCTGCTCCACACCCATCACCACTTCACCATACATCTGGAGAAAGCGACGATAGCTGTCCCAGGCGAAAGTCGGGTTGCCGGTTTTCTTGGCGAGAGCCTCAGCCACCTGGTCATTGATTCCCAGGTTCAGGATCGTGTCCATCATGCCGGGCATAGATTCCCGGGCACCGGAGCGAACGGAAAGAAGCAGTGGGTTGTCGAGGTCGTCGAACTTTTTGCCCATGGCTTTTTCCACCTTCTTCAGATTGGCTTCGATTTGCTTCTGAAGATCTTTGGGCCACTTGAGCTTGTTGTCGTAGTAGTAATTACACGCTTCGGTCGTGATCGTCATTCCGGCAGGAACGGGAAGACCGATAGTAGCCATCTCAGCGAGGTTAGCTCCTTTACCTCCGAGTAGACCTTTTTGTTTGCCGTTACCATCGGACTTACCTGCGCCGAAGTAGTAGACGTATTTCTTATTCTTTGCTGCTTTCTTTTTAGCCATGACTATTGTGAATAGAATCCTGAATTAAGGTTGGGTGCGGTTCGGAGCAGGGAGTGGATTGCGCACACTCCGATAAAAACCCGAAACAGGCGCACCCCTAAGCCGAGGCGGCGCAACTGTAACCGGACTTTCTACCCTGTCAAACAAGGGAATTCAGCTGGCTAAGACAGGCGGAGACCTAATGTTTGATTGAGTGCCGGTAGCTGATCTGTTTTTGCAAAGCTCTGCGAGTGATTGCACTTGGCGAAAGTCGGATCATCCAATTCCGCAATTGAACCAAAAGGGGAGAAGCGAGGGCTCCAATATCTCCGAACAGACGCGACTGTTTGACGATATCGTAACATCGTTTGCTACGCAGGTTTTGAAACTCGGCAAAAGCCCGAACAGGTTCTGACTGTTTCTCTAACAATTCACTAATCAAGGCTGCATCTTCAATAGCAAGACAGGCTCCCTGACCAAAGTTTGGAGTGGTAGGGTGGGCGGCATCTCCAATCAAACAGACTCGATTGGTATACCACTTGGGAATGGGCGGGCGATCATACAAGTTATTGCGTAGAATCTGTGTGGGATCAGTCGCAGCTATCGCTTCCGGGACTTGATACGGCCAATCAGAAAACCACTTTAGAAGGTCTTCCTGCCTGCGCTCCATCGGATGAGATTCGTCCTCCGGACAACAGCGAGTCGCCCACCAGTAGACCTGATCCTTTCCCAAAGCCAAGACTGAGGCACGAAGACCTTTGCCTTGAATTTCCCGAATCAAACCCGGGCTTTCAGACGCAATTTTGGCAATGCCCCGATAGCAAACTTGTCCTGAATACGAAGGTGGTTCTTCACCAAACAAACTGGAGCGAACACGTGAGCGCAGCCCGTCTGCCCCGATGACAACATCCGCATGAGTCGTGTTGCCGTTCTCAAACTGCAGCTCTACTCCGGACTCTGTTTCCTGCAGGCAAGCTAATCTGTGTCCGGTTTGAATCGAATCAAGACCAACTCGTTCAACCAGCGCCCGGTGCAGATCATTTCGATGGACGATGTAAGACTTCTGCTCGTCGGGAAGCTTGATATCCGAAATCGAAACCTTGGGAAGAGCCAGCCCTTCCGGAGTGGCAATCTCCAACGAATCAATTGGCGTAGCGACCGAATCCCAAAACTCCTGTGTGATACTGAGCTTTGACAGGTAATACGTTGCGTTGCACCAAAGGCCTGTTCCGGCTCCGACTTCTTTCAGCTCCGCAGCCTGCTCAAAGACCACGACATCCTGACCTGACTTTTGAAGAAAGGCGGCAGCTGTGAGTCCGCCGATTCCTCCGCCAATGATCGCAATCTTCCGGTTCATTTGCCGGAGATTACGAAATCGACTCGTTCTGAGAAACGACTAACAAATATTATCAGTGATCCTTGCTGACCCTGGCACCTTTCGGCTGACCAATTTCTGCCAGCAGTTCACCAAACCACGGCTCATCGATATCGAAAGGCTTGTGCCCGGCGATTCGCGGAAAAGCAACAGTGCTCATCTTTCCGCCGTCGTCTTCGTCCAGACCGGCGACTCCGCTGACACCTTCCAGAGCCGACTTCGCGGCCTGAACACAGCTGGCTTTGATCAGCTCCAGATCTTCTTCATTCGGTGCGGCGCTACGGGCAAAGTAACCACTCTTCTGAACCAGGACTTTTTCCGCCTTCAGTTCCTTGGCCAGTTTCTCCGCAAACCATTTGCCAGGGTTCAATGAATCCAGGCGGTAGTGACCGAAAGCATCGGTTTCAATTTCTTCACCAGCTGCTTCTTTTTCTGCAACGATCTGGTCAATTCCAGCACCTTCACTAAGGAAAACGTTTACGCTGTCGTGCTTGTCCATCTTCTCGTTGAGACGGGCAATCTCATCTTTCAGAGAGAAATCCATTTCCGGAATCCAGACAGCATCCACATCCCAGCGCTCGGAATTGAGCAAACCTTCCGGAAGCCAGTCGTATTCCTTGATCTTTTCGTGATACACATGGGCGGCGCGAGCTGTCAGCCAACCACAGGCGCGACCCATCACTTCGTGAATGATCAGCTGACGGGCGGCGGTGGTATTCTCGTTGGCCACATTCTGGAAAAAGCGTGAACTTTGTTCAGCAGCGGTGGCTGCACCGAGAGTCTGTTGAATGGGAAACACATCGTTGTCGATTGTTTTTGGCAGGCCAACCACGGTCAGGCCGTAGCCATTGTCTTCCAGGTATTTTGCCAGGTCAGCAGCTGTAGTGTTGGTATCGTCTCCGCCAATGGTGTGAAGAATATCGATCTTGTCGGACTTGAGTTGCTCCGCTGCGACTTCAAGAGGCAGCTGGCCTTCTTTCACCAGTCCCCGCTTGGTGCAGTCATCGACGTTCGTAAGCTTCACCCGGGAGTTGCCGATCGGGCTGCCGCCGAAATTGTAAAAGACTTCGCACTTATCGCGGACCTCTTGAGGAAACACATAGGAATTACCCAGAAGCAGCCCCTGATACCCGTTCAGATATCCGATCAATTCCGCATCCGGAGCGAGGGTATTGTATTGCTCGATCAGGCCCCCGATTGAAGCAGACAAACAGGGAGCGATCCCGCCAGCAGTCAGAAATGCGATTCTCATATGGGCGGACGGTGCAATGAAACGCCCGGAAGTCAAGTAATCCACCGCTGAAGCGAAGGCATTCGAAGAAATCAGGATTGAAAAATTATAATTTTTGCTTTAAATTTTATAAAAAGCAGCAATTTGCCATGATTTTGATAAATAGGACCGACGGAAAAGAAACAACGGAGTCAGAAACGTCACGTGGTGAAGAGCGACGCATGGCTGCCATGGAAAAAAGACTGGCGGCTTTGGAGGCAAAACTTCTGGATCGTTCCGA
>JAHDCN010000299.1 GCA_020629815.1 Verrucomicrobiota bacterium | reverse complement strand
TCCAGCGGCACCGGTAAATCGGAAACGGTTTTGGCTCTGCTTCGTCGGGGAGCCAGCCTGGTCGCGGATGATATGGTGAGAATCAAAAACGTCGAAGGCCGGGAATTGATTGCCACCGCTCCGGAACTGGGCCGCAGTCATATGGAGGTGCGGGGAATCGGAATTATCAATGTGGCAACCTTGTTTGGAGTGGGAACTTTCCGGACCGAGAAGAAACTCGACCTGGTAGTCACTCTAAAACCGGCCGAAGAAATCGATCATGTCGATCGCCTTGGTCTGGACCGAAAATACTACAAGATGCTGGATATGAAGATCCCTCATGTCGAGCTGCCGGTCGCGCCGGGGCGTGATATGGCCCAGCTGGTAGAAGTGGCCGCTTTGGATCAGAAACTGAAATCACTTGGCCACGATACTGCTTTGGAGTTTAACAAGAAACTGTTGAAAAAAATGAGTGATCAACGAAGGTCAATTGTCTGATTCGTGAATAGTAAGAATCAGTGTAATTTTCATACAAGACAACTGTTTCAATGGCCGAATGCGAACTTACGATCCCGAATGAGGAGGGGCTTCATGCCCGTCCGGCGGCGAAGTTCGTGAAGATTGCCAACGAATTCGACTCGGAAATCTACGTTCAGAAGGAAGATGAGGAGATTAACGGCAAAAGTATCATGGGATTGATGATGCTGGCCGCTGCCCAGGGCGAAACGATCACTATTTGCGCAGAAGGCGCTGATGCTGAGGCAGCTATAGAGCGTTTATCGACATTGGTTTCCTCCGGTTTCGAGAGTGAATAGGTCAATTTCGACGGAATCTGCAGAAATCGCTGCTTTTCTTTGATTTTCGTCTAAAAATCCGCTTGGATGGCACGTTCTTTCCTAGTTGAACCATTCGATGAGTCTTCCCGCCAACAAGACCGAAATAAGGCTACAGGGAATTGGTGTGTCTCCGGGCATAGCAATTGGCCCTACCGAGATGTTCGGCAAAGCGTTGGAAGAGCCTGAGCATGTGGCCGTGACCGAAGATCAGGTCGCCGGAGAACATGAGCGATTTGAGAAAGCGATTTCTCTTACCCGTGAGCAGATCCAGGCACTGCAAAAGGAGATGGAGGGAGAGAACGAGGAAACTTCCGCCATTTTCGAAGCCCACCTTTTGCTGCTCGAAGACGCCGCTGTTTTGGACGAAGTCCGTCGCAAGGTCGAGAAAGAACTTAAGTCGATTGAGTGGTCTTATTCGATTGTGATTCGCCGCTATGTGGATGCACTCCGAAAAGTCCCGGACGCCTATCTGAGAGAAAGAGCGACCGATATTCAGGATGTCGCCCAACGGGTCCTGAAGAATCTTCGCTGGCCGGATGGCAACTGGCAGAACTATGAGCTCTCCCATGAAAATGCGGTGATCCTCGCCCCGGACCTGACTCCTTCGGATACCATCGCTTTCGATCGAAATCAGATTTCCGGTTTTGCCACCGAAGCCGGCAGCCCTACTTCGCACACAGCGATTATGGCTCGCTCCCTGAATATCCCGGCGGTGGTGGCGCTGCATCATTTTCCCAATTCACTTGCTCCCGGAGATCAGGTGCTGATCGATGGCTACCAGGGATTGTGTATTCTTAACCCTTCGGAAAAGACTCTCGAAGAATACGAAGTAGTGGTCGAGAAAGAAGACAAGCTGCTGGACGAACTTCGCGAGTATGCCGATGCCGAGACCCTGACCGCAGACGGCCACAAAATTGTTCTGTCAGCCAATATCGAATTCACTTCCGAGTTGGAAGATGTTGCCCGTCACGGAGCTGAAGGAATTGGCCTGTATCGAACAGAGTTCTTCTATCTCGATGACGAAAACGAGCGCACCGAGAAACGTCAGGCGGAAATTTATACCAAGGTCGCGAAAGCTGTCGGTGATCAGGGAGTGATTATTCGGACGCTGGATATTGGCGGCGACAAGCTGTGCCCGGAGCTGCTCGATCACCCCGAGCCGAACCCGTTCCTCGGCTGGCGCGGGATTCGTTTGAGCCTGGATCGGAAAGAAGAATTCAAGTCGCAGTTGCGGGCCATTCTCAAAGCCAGTGCGCACGGCAAGGTTCGGATCATGTTTCCATTTATCTCTAATGCGGAAGAGTTGATCCGGGCGATTGAGATACTTGAGGAATGCAAAGACGAATTGCGCGCCAAAGGAATCGACTTCGACGAAGATCTTGAAGTCGGTGCCATGATCGAAATTCCAAGTGTGGCGTTGATCGCCGATCATTTAGCCAAGTATGTGGATTTCTTCAGCATCGGGACGAATGACCTGGTTCAATACACCATGGCGGTGGATCGCGTGAATGATCGAGTGGCTTCACTCTACAGCCCCACCCACCCCGGCGTAATTTCCTTGATTCGGACTACTGTGGAAGCAGCTCATCGCAATGGAATTTGGTGCGGAATCTGCGGCGAAGCGGCCAGTGACTTATTGATGACTCCTGTTTGGGTTGGATTAGGTGTGGACGAGCTTTCCGTGGGCGCAGCTCAGGTGCTGCGAACCAGACGGGCCATTTCTAAGCTCGACACCGGGGCCTGCCGTGAGTTAACAGAGAAGATCGCGGGGATGGGGCGTGCCCGCGACGTGAAAGAAATCTGCCGAAAAATGGCCGACACAGCCTATCCCGACATGGTCAGGTAATGGTTGACGAAGCTATAATTACTTAGAAGGTAAAGATATCTTAATGATTTTAGGAAAGAAACTCAACACGATGAATTCAGCGACGGCCACGCGGTTGTCCCTGCTGTTCCTCATCGTTTTGTTTGGATTGCCGTTCTCCAGTCCGGCACCGGAGTTTCCTGATTTGAAGATGCCCACCCTGCCCGGCTTCTTTAACCGGAAAGGTGATGATCTTCAGGAAACTGCTCAGGCGCCTGCGGGACCGGGCGGAATGTGCCTGTTACCTTCAGGTGAATACGTCATTTCCTGTCATCAATTTTTCCAACCGCAGAATGCGGTAATGAAGCGAACCAAGGCGGGCAAGTGGGTTCCGTTTCCCAACAAGGAAATGAACACCCCGGGCAGTGGATCTCCAGCCGTGCTTGATTCCGTTCTCGGTGTAGCGTGCGACAGCAAGGGAATTGTCTGGATGCTCGACAACGGTCGCAGATCCGAAAAAGCGCCCAAGCTGGTTGGTTGGGATTCGAAAAAGAATAAGCTGCACAAGGTGATTCCGATCATGGCAGTGAAGCCGACCTCCTTCCTCCGCAATCTCACCCTTGATCCGGAAGAGCCTTACATCTACATCTCTGATCCAGCCGACGGATTTCACTCTGCTCTCATTGTAGTGAATCTCGAAACCAATGCAGCGCGCCGAGTTCTGGAAGGCCATCGTTCGGTGCAAATGGATCGCAATGTGTATGTAGAAGTCGAAGGCAAGGCACTCGAGGTTTTTCGTCCGGATGGTAATATTGCCACTCCGCTAACCGGAGTCAGCCCTATCGCTGTCGACCGCAAAGGCAGGTGGCTCTTTTTTGGCCCAAGAAATGGGCAGACTCTTTTTAAGATTCAAACAGACTTCCTGAAACGCACCGACCTTCCTGCCAGTTCCGTCGAAGCTAAAGTTGTTGGAGTATGCCCAAAGCCGATCTGCGACAGTATCGCGATTGATTCCCGTGACCGAATCTATTTCGGTGATATTGCCCGAGGTGCGATCGACTTCACGTCAGATGAAGATCAATTCCTGCAATTGCGCATTCATATTTCTGATCCACGGATGATTTGGCCGGGGGGACTTCTGATTGGTTCAGATGGCAATCTTCACTTTTTCAGCAGCCAATTGAACCGAAGCGGTTTCTTCAATAGCGGAAAGGACACCACGTCTCCTCCTTTCCATCTTTTCAAAACGAAGCCCCTTCCAACTGGTCGACGCTTTAGTTTCCCGTAGTGCCCATGCCCACGATTCTCGACACCTTGAATAAAGGGACAGTCTGGCTGGAAAAACACGGGATCGAGGA
>JAHDCN010000298.1 GCA_020629815.1 Verrucomicrobiota bacterium | reverse complement strand
GTGACAGAAACTAAATCATCCGGAGCTGCGTAGCCGAGATCCACGATGCCGTAGAGTCTGGCGGGAAAAAGGGTCGAACGAGGCATGGGTGACTCTGCTTCAAGTTGGGCGAAAGCCAACGAAACTTTCAATCCAGATAGATCAATTCGCTGGAATTCAAAATCGCCCGGCAAAGAGGTCTCAAGCCATCATCCCGGATCGCTTCCAGCAACTTTTTCCGTTCGTCTTTTGTCGGCGGGCGCTGATAAACGATTGCATAGAGACGGTCGATCTGCTCCCTCGGTTTGCCTTCCCCGACCCTTGCCGCCAGCGCATCCGCCATATCGATGGTGAACTGATGATTCATCATCGTCAGCGCCTGCAGCGGCGTGGTAGTCCGTGCCCGACGAGGAGTAGAAAGTGCGCAATCCGGCTGATCGAATTCCGTCATCAGATCGACAACCGACGCCCGCGCATTCTGGTGGTAAACCGCTCGGCGATACGTTTCCGGTCCATGCGCATCGAGTGGCTCATAGGTGGAAACGTTGTCGCTCATATATTGATACAGGCGAAATCCCGGACCACCCATTTTCAGATCGAGGCTACCGGAAACCGCGAGCACGGTATCGCGAATTTCCTCCGCGCTGAGCCGACGTGGCGGAAAGCGCCACAGCAAACGACTGTCCCCGTCTTTCGCGGCAGCGTCAGACCGAAAATCCGAACTTTGCCGGTAGGTCTCCGACAGCATGATCATTCGGTGCAGCGGTTTGAGCCGCCAGCCATTGTCCTGAAGTTTTTTTGCAAGAAAATCGAGAAGCTCCGGATGAGTGGGCCGCCCGCCCATGTAGCCAAAGTCATTCGGTGTATCGACAATTCCGGTGCCAAAATGATAATGCCAGAGACGGTTCGCGAGCACGCGCGCAGTGATCGGATTTTTCGGATCAGTGATCCAGTTTGCCAGCTGCATCCGCCGCTCATCTTCCGGCGCGTCTTCGGGAAGTCGATACGCATCCGTGACCTCACTCAATGTCGATAGGCTTGCCGGAACGACGTGTTCCCCCGGACGCTGCGGACTACCACCAATAAACAAAGGAAACGGTCCTTTCGCGTCGGCAGCGCTGCGTTTTCCGATCCAAACAGCAGGCAATGGCGGCACCTGCTTCATTTGCGCATCGAGTGTGGCGATCTCCTTGTTCAGTCGGGCAATTTCTTTGGCTTCGTCGGGTTGAGTTTCCTGCTTGGCAATCCGCCAGTCGCGATGTGCTTTGCTCACCGCTTTTCGGTCTCGTCCGTTGGCGACTTCAGTCCACTTTTCACCGTCGAGAGAAACTTCGATCCGGTAATCGGCCGCAAAGGTAAACTTGTTGTGAGAGAAAACGGTTTCGCCTTTGGCGCTGGAAAAAATGATTCGGTCAATCTCTGTCGGCTTCGCCAGTTCGATCGTCAGGTAGTTTGATGCCGGAATAAAGCGCGCTCCGGTTTTCCCATCGATCGCCAGGTGAGGACCATAGGCGCCGGGGAAATCCTCTATCTCGCGGGACGGTCCGCTGGCCTTCGCCCCGTTCGATGCAAGCGCAACATTAGTCGGGTTCTCTCCTGCAGAGAAAATTTCAAACTCATCGATCCGAAATGCCCCCGTGGCAGGATTGCGATCATTGGCCTCACAAGTGAACCGAACCAGTTTTGCTGTGGTCGGGGCAAACTTCTCTTCGGTCCCCGTTCGATCCACGGCGGGGCGAGTCCATTTCCTTTCGTATTCTGCCGCAGCAGCATCGACCCGCTTTTGAATCACCTGCTCCAGCTCCTTTCTTTTTCCAGTCAGTTCGCCGTGCGCTTTTTTCAGCGGAGCCAACTTCTCTGTGTGAGTCGCCCGCTGTTCAGGCGTGGCCAAAACCGCAGGCCCATGGCGCACTCCGGCGAAGGTCGCATACATTCGGTAGTAGTCCTTCTGCGAAATCGGATCGAATTTGTGATCATGGCAGCGGGCACAGCCCAGCGTCATTCCCAGAAAGGCTTCTCCAGTTGCATTGATGATTTCATCCAACGTGTTCGCACGGATTTGTGCCTTGGCCTCTACATCCTGATTGCCCACATCATCATACGGACCGGCAACGAGGAAGGCACTTCCGACAGCGATGTACGGATCATCTTTGCCAAATACATCACCGGCCAGATGCTCGCGGATGAATTGATCGAAGGGCTTGTCTTCATTGATGGATCGAATCACGTAGTCCCGAAACGGCCACAGCTCATTGATGATCCGGTTGCGCTCAAACCCGTTACTTTCTCCAAAGCGAACGACATCCAGCCAATGCCGCCCCCAGCGCTCACCGTATCGGGGGGAAGCCAGCAAACGATCGATCAACTTTTCATACGCTTTCGGATCTTTCGTTTCGACAAACTGTCGCACCTCCTCCGCTGTCGGCGGTAGTCCGGTGAGATCGTAGGTAGCCCTGCGAATCAAATCGCGCCGAGCAGCTTCGGCATTTCTTTCGAGACCATGCTCTGCCAGTTTTTCGTCGATGAAGGCATCAATGGTCGAATGCGCAGGCTTGCTCAATTTCCGATAGGCCCACCAGGATTTATCGGCTTTGGAAGCTTCCCGTAAAACCAGTCCCTCCGGCCAGTCGGCTCCCTCATTGATCCATTTCGCCATCAGCTCGGCTTCTGATTTAGTGAGAGGTTCGCCTTCCTCCGGCATCTCCGGTTTTTCCCCGGGATCGGCCGGGGTCGCGATCAGGTACAATTCGCTGGCGAGAGCATCACCGGGGACTACCAAATCGGTTTTTGATTCGAGGACTTTTTCCCGGGTATCGAAAGAAAGTCCGCCTTTCTCGATATTGGGATTGTGGCAGCCCAGACACTTCTTCGACAGAATCGGTGCAATCTCTTTCTCAAAATCCACGGCATAGCTGTGCGACACAACTATCAATAGGAATGCAACCCAGCGGATCATTTGCACAGCCAATCACAAAAACTCTGTAGAAACCAGCCTTCCCGATGCGCAAGTGCGCGTGCCTCCCGTTGAATTGCTGACCAAACAGGGTTAGGTCTCGGATCATACCCTGTTAGGTCATTGACTGTACCCTGTTGAGTCGCGGACCTAACCCTGTTTGCTCCGTTTTTCCGCGCATGAGTTTTTCTCCCGAACTGAAAAAAGCCCTTTCTCTGCAGCAGTCCGGCCAGCTGGCTGAGGCGATTGCCGCCTATTCAGCGATTCTGCAAAAGGACTCGAAGAATGCCGATGCATTGCATCTGCTTGGCCTGTGTTTTTACCAAGTGGGAGACTTTCCGCGTTCAGCCAATATGCTGAGCCAGGCAGTGCAGCTGCAGCCGAAGTCGGCTCTCTACCTCGCCAACTTCGGCCTCGCTCTGGTGCAGCTGAATCAACTGGCAGCAGCGGAGCAGGCATCGCGGCAAGCGATTCAACACGAGCCGAATCATGCGCCTGCCTATGTCTCGCTGGGCATGGCCTTGAGCCGTGCCGGTTTTCCCGAAGAAGCGGAAAAGGCCTACCGCGACTGTTTGCATCACGACCCTGACAATCCTGATGCGCTGAACAATATGTCGATGGTGCTGCGCGATTTGCGGCGCCACGAGGAGGCTCTGGAATTTGGACAAAAGGCTCTGGAGCAGAATGAGAATTTCGCCAATCACAACAATGTCGGCAATATTTTCAACGATCTCGGCAAACTCGATCTCGCAAAGCAACACTACGAAAAGTCGATCGCGCTGAAGCAGGATTACGGTCAAGCCTGGTCGAACTGGGCGCACATCATTCGTTTTGGCGCAGAAGAGTACGCCGACGAAGTGGATCGGCTTCCGGAGTTGGAAAAACTGGCACACAACACGGCGATCATTCCAGCGGACCGTGGTCATCTACTGTTTGCGCTGGCCAAGGCAACCAAGGATCAGGGGCAATTCGAGGAAGCTTTTCCACTCTACGAGGAGGCGAATGATTTACTCACTCCAACACCATTTCCTTTCGATCATTTCAACGG
>JAHDCN010000297.1 GCA_020629815.1 Verrucomicrobiota bacterium | reverse complement strand
TTCTCCATGGTGTCGCGGAAGAACGGGGTCCGCTTCTCGCTGGTATTCTGACCAAATACGATCCGCATCCGCTCAGACATGCCTTCTTTGTCAAAGCCGTAAACTTCTCCAGCCGGAACATTGGCGACCAGGAATCGTGGACCCATGTTGTTCGGCAACTGACGGGCCCGGTGCATGTTCAGTTCGAGAGCGGGGGAGTTATCCTTCGGACCTTTGCCAATGTTGTAGGCCGTTTTGGGCCCGAGAATCCCGTCGGCCCAGAGCCCGTTGGCAGACTGATATGATTTTAGGGCGGCACCCATCGCCTCGGTGAAAACTCCATCGACTGCTTCGTTGTCAGCGTTCGACAGAAAACTCAACTGGTTCAAATACGTGGCGAGCTCTTTTGCCTGATCGAATTCCCGGCCTGCTGAAACGGTGCCGGAGATTTTCAATTGGGGAGGAGTGGGGGGATCCTGATAGTCCTGCCAGGTTTTCCAGAGACGCTGATAGACCCAGTTTTTCGGGACGAAGGCCTGCGCGACTTTTGCTGGCTCGGCATTGTTTAAAACCACTGATTGCGCAAACTGACGGCGCAAAAAATTGATGTAGGCATCCTGATCGTGATTACCCGGATCTTCGCTGTCGCTCCAGTGAGGCCAGATCGGATCTTTCATCGGGTGCCCGTGTCGCAATGTCAGGCAAGCTTCCGCGAGTCGTGCGGTGGAGCGAACTTCCTCAGCGGTGAGCTTCTCCACATTCTTTGCGGCCAATTGGCTGTCCAGACTGAACGGCGAAACTGCCGCTGCATTCAGCCCATGTCTGCCGAGCAGATTACTGAGTGGGGCCAGTCGTTCTTCACTGGATTGATTGCCTTTCCAAATCGGCTGAAAATTCGTCGACTCATACACGGCGAAAGTCATTGCCTCCACTCGCTTGGCGCGCTCGTCAGGCAGGCCTGCTGATTTTACGATCTCCGTTACGAAGAAAGTAAGCGGATGAGGCGGCTCGGGTTCCGCTTCGACTTCAGGCGTTTCTGTTGGTTCCGCATCCTGCGAAAGAACTGCGTTGCCGGGGAACGCAAAAAACGCGAAGAGAAACAGGGAGAAAAGGAGGAAGCTTCTCATGATAATACAGCAAACGATAAATATAACACACCCGCGGAGCCTCCGCGTTGGAAAATCACCAACCTCCGTTGCAAAGTGAAACAGAAGAAGGCTATGAATGAAGAGCAGCCATTGGAGAACAGAGTCACAATTCGGCTGGAAGTTTTACCGGGCAATACGGTTCCGGAGAAGGTTGCTCTTGCCGCTGAGTGCGGATTCGACGGTATTGCTTTCCCGGGGCGGTTCCGGGATCGCTTTGGAGACGAGACGATTTCGGTCGTAAATGACCTGCCGATTCCAGTGCAGACAGTGTCTCTCGGATTTGAAGGATCACTTTGCAGTCCCGATTCGATGCTCAGACAGCGGTGTCGTGAGTCGCTGGAGGAACTGTTTGATTTTGCCCAGGCGATCGGGGCTCGAAGTATCAACATGCCTCCGGTGTTAATCGAGGATAACCCGGAGCGGTATCCTACCGATGCAATCCAGCAGCAGGACGATCTTTTGATTTCGCAATTGCCTGAGCTGGGTGACAGGGCGGGGGAGCGCGGGCTGGATTTACTGATCGAGCCGGTGAATCGCAAGGAAACCGATTACCTGCACAGCGTTGTCCATGCGGCAAAAGTTTGTGAACAGGTGAACCATCCCCGCATCGGACTCACTCCGGATTTTTTCCACATGCAATTCGAAGAGGATGATATGGCGGAAGCGCTCCGTGAAGCGATGCCGTGGGTCCGACACATTCACACTGCCGAGCACAATCGTGTCGAGCCGGGGCCGGGGGAACTCGATTTTCGTCCGGGATTTGCCGTCTTGAAACAAGCTGGCTATGCCGGCCTGATCGAAGTCGAATGCCGAAACCTCTCCGGTCCTGCGGAAAAGGTGCTTCCGCTTTCTGCCAAATACCTGCGCCGGGAATGGGCGGAATCCTGACAAAAGAAAAGCCCCGCCGTTTCCGGCGGAGCTTTCCTGAATTGGTTTGGTTGAACAAATGTTCTTTGGCTGACCAAACAGGGTTGAGTCGATGACCTAACCCTGTTGAGTCGGGGACCATACCCTGTTGGATCAGTCTTCGTTTTCCTCTTCTTCTCCGGACTCTTCGCCGGGACGCCACTCTTCGGTAGCGAGGTTGAAGGCCTGTTCCAGTCCAACGAGGTCGGAACTCGGACGCAGTGCGTCGAAGGCGGCAGTTTCTTTCTTGAGCTGTTCTTCGCTGTATTCAGCAGCCTTGATTGAAAGTCCGATCCGGCGCTCGACACGGTCCACTTTGATAACGCGGGCTTCGACGTCGTCGCCAACGTTGAGCACGTCTTTGACCTTGGCCACGTGATCTTCGCTAAGCTGCGAGATGTGGACCAGACCGTCGATGTCGTCTTCGAGCTGAACGAAGGCACCGAAGCTGGCGATTTTCGCAACCGTTCCTTTGACGAGGTCGCCAACTTTGAACTGTGCGTCGATTTCGCTCCATGGATCGCTCTCGAGTTGTTTCACACCCAGGCTGATGCGCTGGTTGGTCTTGTCGATTTCGAGAACGCAGGCTTCGACTTCTTCGCCTTTCTTGAGAATTTCGCTTGGGTGATTGATCTTGCGTGTCCAGCTCAGGTCGGACACGTGGATCATACCGTCGATTCCGTCTTCCAGCTCTACGAATGCACCGTAAGCAGTAAGGTTGCGGATCTCTCCCTTGATGGTGTGACCAACAGGGTAGCGAGTTTCGACTTCGTCCCATGGGTTGGGCTCGAGCTGACGAACACCGAGGGAAATCTTCTGTTCCTCTGTGTTGATCGCAAGCACAACAGCTTTGACTTCCTGATCGAGTTCGAGCACGTCGCTCGGGCGCGTGATGCGCTTGGTCCAGGAGAGTTCGGAAACGTGAATGAGACCTTCCACACCCTGCTCCAGTTCGACGAATGCGCCGTAGGGAACCAGCTTGGTAATCTTGCCGGCCACTTCCTGGGAAATCGGGTATTTCTTCTCGATGTCTTCCCAAGGGTTGTTCTGAAGCTGCTTGAGACCGAGAGAGACACGCTCTTTCTCTTTGTCGACGTCGAGGATGAGAACCTCGACTTTTTGACCAATCATCAGCATCTCGCTTGGGTGATTGATACGACCCCAGCTCATGTCGGTGATGTGCAGCAGGCCGTCCATGCCCTGAAGGTCAACAAACGCACCGAAGTCGGTGATGTTTTTGACGATACCTTCGACTTCGTCGCCCTTTTGGACAGACTCGAGGAATTCGGCACGCTGCTCGGCACGCTCGGCTTCGATCACTTCGCGGCGGGAGAGAACGATGTTCTTGCGGATGTCGTTCACTTTTACGATTTTGAACTCGTAAACTTTGCCAACGTACTCGTTGAGATCTTTCGGCGGGATAATGTCGATTTGAGATCCAGGCAGGAAGGCTTCGACGCCGACGTTGACCATCAGGCCGCCTTTGACCACGGATTTGACTTTCCCTTTTACCAGACCGCCAGCTTCGTAAACGCCAACGATGGCGTCCCAGTTCTGCTTGTGAGCGGCTTTTTCTTTCGACAGGACAACCATGCCCTCGTCGTTTTCCAGGCGCTCGAGGAGGACCTCGATTTCGTCGCCTACTTCAAATTCTTCGTCTTCAAATTCGGAAACGGGGATAATCCCTTCGGACTTAGCGCCGATGTCGACCACTACCACCTGGCGGCGGATTTCGATGATCTTTCCGTGGACGATTGAGTTCTCGCGATGGGTGTGAAAATTTTGATCAATCAGGGCGAGAAGTTCCTGATTGGGTTCTGCAGCTGCAGCTGATGGCATAATAGAATGTAGGTTGAATTAGTTGTTTGGTTAAACCAGCCTTCCGACTTTTGCTCCAATGTTACCTCCCCGCGCCATGGAGCACCTGCAGCGCGCGAAGGGCCGCAAATGTAAGTGGTTTT
>JAHDCN010000296.1 GCA_020629815.1 Verrucomicrobiota bacterium | reverse complement strand
AAACACCTGATCGAGGAAGCCTACGAAGTCGCGGAGGCCGTGCGTGGAGGTGACCGCGATGAAATCGTCGATGAGCTCGGCGACCTGTTATTGCAGCCGGTATTTCATGCCGAAATCGGCGCAGAAGCGGGCACCTTTGATCTCGATGATGTGGCGAATGCGATTTGCGAAAAACTGATCCGACGTCATCCGCATGTGTTTGGTGATTCCGAAGTCAATGACTCCGAAGGCGTGCTCAGCCAGTGGGACCAGATCAAGAAGCAGGAAAAGGCGGAGTCAACAGGGTCTGGTCCCGGACCTAACCCTGTTAAGTCAGAGACCAAACAGGGTTACTTCGTCGAAAAGGTAAATGTCGGTCTGCCGGCTCTGATGGCTGCGGAGAAACTACAGCGTAAGGTGGCGAAAGTTGGGTTCGACTGGCCTGATCTACCGCCAGTGCTGGACAAGATCCGCGAAGAAACGGAAGAAGTGGTCAAAGCGCTAGAGAGCGGAAACGAACAGGAGATCGCTTCCGAGATCGGCGATCTGCTGTTTGCGGTAGTCAACCTGGCGCGCAAAACCGGCCACGATTCGGAGCTGTTGCTGATGCAGGCGAACCGCAAGTTTCTCGACCGGTTTCAGAAAATGGAAGATGTGTTGGCCGCCGAAAGCAAAACGGTCCACGATTCTGACCTGGAGGAAATGGATGCCGCCTGGGAAAGAGCGAAAAGGGCATAAAAAAAGCGCGGATCGCTCCGCGCTCTTTCCAAAATTTACTAATCGAGCCAGCTCGAACTAGGAAGAGGCAGCTTTGATGCTCGCAGCAGCACGACTTTTCAATCGGCCAGCGGCATTTTTGTGGATGATGTTCTTCTTCGCTGCACGGTCAGCCGCTGATGCGAAGGTATTGTAAGCTGCTTGAATCTCCTTGGCATCTCCGCCTTCGACAGCGACGGCGAGCTTCTTGCGAAACGTCTTGAGACGCGAGTTTACGCCTTTATTCCGTTCGGTACGAACTGCAATCTGTCGAACACGTTTGCGAGCTGATGCGTTATTGGCCATTTTTCGAAATCGTCTGAGTGATATCTGCGCCCGAACCCGGAAAAACCGAGACGGGCGCGGAACTTACTCGTTTCAAGCGATCAGTCAACCTCGATCTCAAAATCCTCGGGCAGGTTCAGGTAGACCATGTCATACCCGTCTTCGGCCAGAAGATCCGCTACGGTGAGTTCTTCCTCTTCCGGAAGAGGAAAATCGGCAAGCGGGATCATGCTCGGAGGATCAAGTTTGCGGAAGATCGGCAGCATCCGGTCTTCGTAGGCGATATCAGCTTCGCGCATGGCATCGAGGCTGGCATTTCGCTCTTTGAGCCGGTTGATCCACAGTTTTTCTTTCACCACATGGACTTGTGCGCCCCAGCCGACATTGCGGTAGAGATCGAGCACATCGCGCGACTTCATCCGGATACAACCATAGCTGGCTTTTTTGCCAATATCTCTTTCGGCGGCTGTGCCGTGAATGTAAATACAGCGGCGATAGGTATCCTTATTTTGGTCTTCCAGACCACGCAGCCAAAGGATTCTGGTCACAATAGGATCGCGCCCTTTGGAGTTCGGGCGGATTACTTCGCCGGTCCATTTGCGGCTTTTGAATACCGCGTATTTCGGTTTCCCTTCGCCAATTTTCTCTGCTACTTCCATTTTCCCAAGCGGAGTTCGATAAGAACCTCGCTCGTTACCTTCTCCAAACTTAGAGGTGGATACAGGGTACTTCCGGAAAAGGAACCCTTTCTTATACAGCGCCATTTTTTGCTCGGAGATTGAGACCTCCATCACATGAGCGCTGTCTTTGTAGGCAGCGGTATTCTTGACTGTGCAGCTCGTGGAAAGAAGAGCCGCGAGGGACGCCAGCAACGAGGTTGCCAGCCACTTGTTTGCACTCTGTTTCATTACGGGTGTGTTTTTGTTTATAACGTAAATAGGGACCATGGTCTTAGGTCTCCGTTTACAAACGTCCCGATTCTGCTGAACAATGATGAGTGGTGAGTCGTAGAAATGAGAAGATTCTCAAATCTGAGGTTAAGATAACTTAACAAATAACAAATATCTAGCAAAAATTTTTGCCGGATTTAGTATTCGTAGAGGATAACTATGAGAAATCCCCGACAAATATTTTTTGGTCTTACCTGCCTGCTGATTTTGGGGCAGTCACCTCTTGTTGCTCAGGAAATTCCGGAGGATTTGCTGGATGATGAGCATGTCCGTGAAGAGTTCGGTGTGAATAAGTTTACAGCACCTTCGATTGGCAAGATTTTTGAAGATTTGCAATCCCTGCGTCCCCTACCCTACGAAGAGCTGCGCCGCCTGATTCCGGAGAAGACTCCCACCGACCGTACCAAGCTGGCTCTCGCGGTCGGTTTGCTTTTGGCCGATGGATTTTTTGCTGTGGAGGCTGAGCAGTTTGGCGAACTGGAGCCGGTTGGGCGTTCGCTTTTGAAACATGCGGAGGTTCTCGGGGCGGGCACGCGAATTTCCCGTCATACCAAAAGCTTGTTGGAACACGGAGCCGACAGCGATTGGGATGGGCTGAAAAAAGAGCTGGCCCGAACTCAGAAAGATGTGGAAAACGAAATGGTGCTAATCCGCGATGTCGATGCCGCGAACTTGATCAGCCTCGGTGGATGGCTGCGCGCCTTTGAGATCGGATGTGCTGCCTCACTGAATCCTTTTGACCCGAAAAAAGCGCAAACCTTACTGCGCCCGGATGTGGTCGAGTATTTCATTCTAAACCTCGAAACACTGGAACCCCGATTGCAGGACGAGAAGGTGGTGACAGAGGTAACCAAGGGACTCGACGATTTACAAAAGCGGCTGGAGCTCGACGAGGGAGTAACCCTGCAGGAAAAAGATGTGCAGGAACTGCGAATCCTGATCGAAGGCCTCGTTGACCTCGCCTACGGCACCCAGCTGGTCGCTAAGAGTGGAATTCCGGTCACTGAAGACAAACCGGTAGCGGTGAAGAAACCCGCCACGAAAGAACCCACCGAAGTGAAACCCGCAACTGGCGGAGTGATCACCGGTGAGGTGAAAGATTGATATCGGGTGACGGGCACCCCTGCCCGTCTTACTTGATCAATACAATCCGGACAGTTTCCGCTGCCCCAAAACCCTGCAGCCGATTCGCGTATCAGTGTTGCCTAATCCGCTGCGGTTCTCTACCGTTCCGGAGTTATGCTGATACGAAGATTCTTTCTCCTGCTTTCCCTGATATTAGGCACCTCGGTGTTCGCTGCTGCAGATGACCGGAAAAACGTTTTGTGGATCTACCTCGAAGACGTTTCCGGTTGGTTCAGCTGCTATGGCGACAAGGTGATCCAGACCCCGAACATCGATGCATTGGCCGACTCGGGTGTGAAGTTCACTCGCTTCTACACGCCTGCCGGCGTTTGCTCTGCCACACGTTCTGCAATCGTCACCGGAATGATGCAGACTTCCATCGGAGCGCACAATCACCGCAGCTGCCGCTCCAATTTTCGTGGCAAGGACATGGGCGAATACGATAAGAACGTTCTGCCGAAATCTGCGACTCCCCTGCCGATTCGATTTCGCAAAGCAGGCTACTGGACTTTTAACGAAGGCGGAAAAGACGACTACAATTTCGAATGGGACGTGAAAGAATTCTATGACTTCGAACGTTCCAAAGGCGGCTGGGGTCCTGCATCCTTTATCGAAGGCGCCTGCCTGAAAGGCAAAAAAGACGGACAGCCTTTCTTCGGCCAGATTCAGCTCGGTGGCGGTAAGCTCGGCAAGCGGGTTGGCAAACCCGTTGTAGATCGCGCCAAGGTTCCCGTGCCACCCTACTACCCGGATGTCGCCGAGGTGCGTGAAGAGATAGCTCACCACTATGACTGTCTGCTACACACCGACAAACAGGTAGGCGAAGTGATTCAGGCATTGAAAGATCAGGGCGTTTACGACAACACGCTGATCTTCCTGTTCAGCGATCACGGCATGAAAC
>JAHDCN010000295.1 GCA_020629815.1 Verrucomicrobiota bacterium | reverse complement strand
CTTAACTTTCCTTAAGTAAATTGTGGAAATTCGGGTTATTTCCGGTTATTCAATAACATGTTCTGGCTGCGTATGTTCCTGTTTGCCTTCCCGCTTGGGTTGGTGCTGGCAGGCATGTGGCTGTTTCAAAATGTGCGTCACTTGGAGTATGAGCGGTCGGATGCCGATTTGGTGACGGTGATTCGCGAATCGGTCGGCAGTTTGAATCCACTGGTGCCGCTGACCGGGGTGACTCGGGAAGTGACCGACTTGTTGTTCGAGCCGATGTTGACGCGGGATGATGACCTGCAATTACGGCCAAATTTGGTGACTTCGTGGAACTCCCAGACTTTTGTCACGATTCGGTGTGCGGGAGATGAGGAAGCAGAAAAGGCAGTGGAGATTCTTGAGAAAATCAAGGCGACGCAAAAAGAGGGCCAGACTTCCGATTTCGCGATTCAAAAAGTGGAGCGTAAGGATGTCATTTTGATGGTGACCTTGGAAGGGTTCGAACCGGACCTGGTTGCTACGCTTCTGGAGAAGATTCCCCCGGAATTACAGGGTACATTTTTGCTGGTGAAGTTGAGGTTGAAGAACTCGGTGCAGGATTCGTTCGAAACGTTTCTGCGGAGTTCGGTGGAAAAATCTCAGATTCGGATGCTCGACTATGGGGGGGATTCGGTAGCCAATATTTTTTTGCAGGAAGGCGACGAAACAGATCTCTTCATCAAAGAGCTGCGGCTCTACTATGAATCGAATCGGAATCTGGAACCCGAGATTGAGATCGTCGGTAATGCCTGCCATACCAGCCTGCGGGAAATGGTGCTGCGTTTGCGCAATGATGTTCGCTGGCACGATGGTCAGCTTTTCTCTGCGGATGATGTTCTATTCTCCTATGAAGAGATGATTCGTCCAGGCTCGATGTTGCCGTTGGCTGCATCTTTCTGGTATGTCGAGCGGGTTGAGAAAATTGATCAACGCTCGATTCGGGTGGTTTGCCTCGATGCTCCGGCTGCGATTCTGGAGAGCTGGGAAAAATTGCCGATCGTGCCAGCCCATATTCTGAGGGAGAAGAAGAATCAGGCGGAGTGGCTGGAGTTTTTTGAGAAGCCGGTTGGCAACGGGCCTTATCGTCTGGAATCGCGACTGGCCGATGGAGGCATCTCTTTGCGGGTTAATGGCGATTACTTCCGTTCGCCTCCGTGGCAGAAACGGTTGGTGTATCGCAAGCTTGCGGATCGGGAGCAGCGGATTCGGGCCATTCGCTTTGGTGAAGTGGATGTAGTCGTTCCGGATGAGCGAGACCTCGAATGGGCAGAGAGAAATCCCGGCTACCTGAGGCGGGTGCAGTGTGTGCCGAAGTTCCAGAATTTCATTGCTTGGAATCTTGCCGACCCAGCTCTGCAGTTTCCAGCTGTTCGCCGCGCGCTTGCGGAAGCTGTTGATTTGAGTGCGATCCTGAAGGACACGCCCACCACCTATCAGCGCCCGGTCGAGAGCTTGTTTTTTCCGGGAGCGCCATATTGCAAAGAGCCGATTTTCCTTCCGGAGTTTAATGTTGCATCTGCTCAAAGGCTGCTGGCGACAGCGGGGTATGAAGAGGTCGGGGACAGTGGTGTGCTGATGAACGAGAATGATCGTGCGCTGGCGATTACGCTCACGGTGAATAAAGATAACGAAGAGCAGATGAAGCTGGCAGCCGGCGTTGCCAAGGCGTGGAAAAAGATCGGTGTCACTGTTGAGCTGGAGCCGCTGGCCTGGGGTGAGATTCTTTCGGAGAAACTGGCTAGTCGTAAATTTGATGCGGTGGTGCTTGGATGGGAGCTGCCTTATGAGCGGGATCGATTTGCTACCTGGCACTCTACTCAGACCGGGCCGGAAGGTGGCAATTTCTGTGGTTTGAACGACCCAATTGTAGATCAGCTTTTAGTGAAGCTTCGCAATGAGGCCGACGAGAAAGTCGCCGCCGTTGCGGCCGGGGAGCTGCAAAAGAAAATCGCAGAACTGCAGCCTTACTTTTTCCTCTCCGAAACGGGGAGACTGGTTACGGTGAGAAAGGACTCCATGGATATGGTCCGGGTGAGGCTGGATGGAAAACAAAAGCGAGAGCCTGTAAATGTCGGGAAGTCCGGGATTGAACGGGTTCGGCCATGGTGGATTCGCAAGTCTACCCCAATCGAAGAAACTGCGACGATTCAGTGATGGCCCGGTATGTGATCAAGCGGATTTTTACGTCGCTCCTGCGATTGGTGATCATTCTGATCCTTTTGCTCGGCGTCATGGAGTTGGCGTATGTGCTTCTCGGCACAAAGGAGCGTCATGTGTGGGAAATTTTCACTCAGCCGGAGGAGCCCACATCCCAGTTGCTGGGAGCTAAAAGTGGTGCGCGACAGCTGTTGGTTCACGCAGGCTTGAAGAGTCTCACTGTCGTGGCTATTGCCTTTGGTGTTGTGGTGCTCGTCGGCTATGGCTGGGGGATTCTGGGGGGGCGTTTGCGGAAGGTTGGTTTGGTGCATGTCCTATCCCTGCCGTTTAGTATTATTGCCTGCATTCCGGGTTTCTGGTTAGTAACGATGGTCAGTCTCTTTACCGTATTGCTTTGGAATCGTCCCGGATTCGCCGGGGAGGTGTCCATAGTGGACGGCCCCAATTTTCTCAATCTCTGGCATGCAGTCGTGCTTGCGGTTCCGGTGAGTGCAGGTTGCCTGGTCTGGCAGCTGCGTGCGGTGACCGGGGAAATTCAGGCGAAAGCCAGGGAGCCTTACCTGCGTTCTTTGTTTATTCGCGGGCACAGCCGGGAGGTGATTTTTTACCGAAATATCTTTGCTCACGCGCTTAGCCCGTTGTGTCGACTGTTTGAGAAAACACTGTCTCCTATGATCGGTGCTCTGATTACCGTGGAGTGGGCCTATCGCTATCCGGGGGCGGGAAACCTGCTGGTAGAATCTTGCCGAACCGGATGGTACGAGGGAATATTTGCCATTGGAGCCGGCATCAGCCTGGTCATCGTGGCAACGGCGTTTTGTCGTGAAATTGTGGAGAAAATCCTGGTGCGTCACAATGGATAAGTCTCTGGAAAATAGAAGAAGATCGAAGCTGCGCCGCTGGACAGCCGGCACAGTCGCGCAGGCGTGGAAGGCTAAGAATGCGTCGTTTCTGCTGCTCTTGTATCTGGCTGTGCTAGCTGCGTTATTTTTCGGAAAGGGATTTTTTGACCCAACTTATTTTCTGGAAAGTTCCCGGGTTTTCGACAAGCCGGACACGCCTCTTTGGGAAGCTCCGTCTAGTAATCACTGGTTTGGCCGAAATGCAGGTGGTCATGATTTGCTGGAGTTGTCCCGAGTCGGAATTGCCTGGTCATTGGCGTTCGCTGCAGTTTGCTCTTTGCTCGGTGTCATGCTGGCGATGGTGTTTGCGACTTTAATTGCTCTCGGCAGCAGCGTAGATCGCTTTCGCCTTTTGGATCGTTTAACCGGCAATGCCGTATTTCTGCCGGCCTTTCTTCTGGTCATGCTGATAGCAGCCGGGAGCAATGGGAATATCATCTTTGTGATGATTGCGGTCATCCTCTGCGTGGGGGTGACTTTTCCTGCTTTGATTGGCCAATGGTATGAGCAATGTGAAGAGGGAGGGGATGTGATCGCCGGCTTGTCGTTGGGGATGTCGCGCTACAGCCTGATTGCAAAACATGCTTTCCCGCTTGTTCTACGGAAGTCGGCCGGTCTCATAGCTGGTCTGATTCCGATTCTCATGACGGTCGAAATGAGTCTGTCGTTTCTCGGGTTTCTTGGTGATAGCCTGAGTTGCGGGAATCTCGTCGCAGCTGGTCGGGAGAATCTCCTCGAAGCTCCGTGGTTGGTTATTTACCCGGGATTGCTGGCGACTGTCGCTATTCTGATTTTTGCTTTTCTCGGTTGGCTGGTTGGTCGAGCTGGGCGTACTGAAGTTTTTCCCCGCTTGTTTTAGGCCATGTCAGAATCTACATCGATCGAGCTTGAGTTTCCGTTGCTAAGGCTGAACGCCCTGTCGGTAGAAAAGCG
>JAHDCN010000294.1 GCA_020629815.1 Verrucomicrobiota bacterium | reverse complement strand
TTAACTCAACTCCAGAACATCGCGAATCCAGTCGGCCATTCGTGTCAGTCTTTCCCGATCACCGCCGCCTACTTCGGCGGTGGCCCAGCCGGAGAACTGAATTTTCGTGAGGTGTTCCCGGACGGCTTTCCAGTTTACTTCGCCGCCGTTGGTTCCGGTGGTGACACCGGCCCGCGCGGTTTTTTTGTCGCCGAATTCGGGGTGTCCCCGGTCTTTGATATCCAGTTTAAAAATCCGGTCGCCCAGCGCCGCAGCCCAATCTTCGGCAGACTGCTCAGTCCAGGTGATGGTATTGCCGAGATCGAAATAAGACCTGACTCGCTTGGTTTCAAATGAGTCGATGAAGCGCGCCATTTCTTCACCGGTTTTCAAAAAAGTGGCGCGGACATTTTCAATACAGAGGGTGATGTTTTTTTCTTCAGCCGCGGGCACGGCTTCGCTGATGATCTTTTGCCAACGTATGAAATTCTCTTCGTAGCTTTGCTTCCTATCTTCCTGCGCGAATACGAGGACAGTTTCGGCTCCGTATTTGGATGCCAGTTCGATAGCCGGAATGACCTCCGGGTTTCCCGCGTTGACGACACCATGAATCGGCAGCCCGGATCTTTTCCGCGCTTCAACGATCTCATCGGAATCGACTTTTTCGAATGAGGCGATTTCTACTCCGTCGTAGCCAATATCGCGCAACAATTGAAACTTTTGCAAAGGGGTGAAATCCGGCTCATTCACCATTTGGTATTTCACGGCGATCTGCACTCTTCCAGCTAGAGGCCCGCGTGCCTGAGCTGAGTTCAGTCCTAAAGCTGCAGCGGTTCCTGCTTGCAGTAGCTTGCGTCGAGAGAGGGAGTGCATATCGCAGCGTATCATGGTCCGGTAGGCTTGGCACGGATTTTGGATTAGACGAATTAACGAAACGGTTTCTAGTTTCTATCAGCTTATAAAATTATGGAAATTATAAATTTATAGACTATCGTATTGCTCAACCCCGATGAAACCCCACCGATTGAAGAAAAAGCCTGTGCCTTTGGCTGACAGGCCGAGGACCGTTAGGCCTGTTCAACCTGATGACGCTAGAACTGGTGCAATTGGTGCCGAGATTCCGGCCGAAACTGTTGTGCAGCAATTGGAGGCTCTGATCAGCGACTTTATGCTGAATTATCCTCAGCATACTCAGACGATTCCTTTGCCGCGTCCGGGGGAGGCGACGATTGTCTCTTTTGTGCGCAGCATGGCGAACTCGATGTCCCGAAAGCAGGAGCGCCTGGAGGAACTTCATCGAGACGCTCTGGAAACGGTGAGAGCGGAAAAGCAGTTTTTGGCCAATATGAGCCACGAGGTTCGTACGCCGATGAATGGGATATTCGGCATGGTGAATCTGTTGTTGGAAATGGATTTGTCCGACGAGCAGCGTGACTACATTGAAACGATTCATTCTTCCAGCGAGTTGTTGCTGAATGTTTTGAATGATGTTCTCGATCTATCGAAACTGAATGCCGAGAAGTTGAACCTCCATCCGCGATCCTTTCGGATGAGCAGTTTGATCCGTGATGTGGCCGGGATCTATCAGCCGGCGGCAGATAAAAAGAATCTGCAATTGATCACAATTCTGGATGAGTCGATTCCCGATTACCTATGGGGTGATGATCTCCGACTGAAGCAGGTGCTTTCAAATTTGCTCAGTAATGCGATCAAGTTCACCGACAGTGGAGGTGTATCAATTTGTGTCGCGCCAGATCCAGAGGGGACCATCGAGAACGATTCACTGTCCGTTCTGTTTTCGGTGAAAGATTCGGGCTGCGGGATTTCACAAGATGACGCTGACCGTTTGTTTACGCCTTTTTCTCAGGTGAATAATGAGCATACCTATGACCGTGGTGGCACGGGTTTGGGATTGTCTATTTGTCAGAATTTAGCTGGGCTGATGGACGGTCAAATTAGCCTGGAGAGTCGGGAAGGGGAGGGCAGTACCTTTCATTTCGCCGTCAAATTGCAGAGGGCGTCAGAAGAGGCCGATGGTGATGAGTTTCGGCGGAACGAGAAGGTGCAGACATCCAATGGTGAACGTAATCAGAATCAATTGCTGGTGTTGCTGGTTGAGGACAATCCGATTAACCAAAAAGTCGCGAGACTGGCATTGGAGAAGATGAACTGCCGGGTTTCGATAGCAGACAATGGTTTGGAGGCTGTCGAGCTTTGCGGGTCTGCGGCTCAGAACTTTGATCTGATTTGCATGGATCTGAATATGCCGGTTATGAATGGGATTGATGCTGCCGTGCAGATTCGGGGGCTGAGAAATGCAAATGCGATGGCACCCATACTTGCAATGACAGGGATGGCTTTTGACGAGGATCGCCAGCGTTGTTTGCAAGCAGGAATGAATGGATTCCTTACCAAGCCTTTCGATCTTTCTGCCTTGGAAGAAGAGGTGGACAAAGTTCGCCGGGGCAGCTCTTCCGAAGTGGAATTACCCGCCTGATTTTTTGCGTCCAAAAGGACACATTTCACTGGCGTTTTCCATTGATCTCGCGAGGGTGTCGCAGACATGGAAGCACCCCTTAAGGTTTTCAGCGGGACATCACACCCGGAACTGGCAGATGAAATCGCGACCTACCTCGGAATCGAGAGGTCTAACGCGACTGTGAAGCAATTCCCGGATGGCGAAACGTTTGTCAAAATCAATGAGAATATCCGCGGTCGTGATATTTTCATTGTCCAGCCAACCTGTCCTCCGACCAATGAGAATATCATGGAGTTGCTCATCATGGTCGATGCTGCCAAGCGTGCGAGTGCTGAGCGAATTACCGCAGTGATCCCGTTTTTTGGGTATGCTCGTCAGGATCGAAAGGATCAACCCCGCGTGCCGATTACGGCGAAGCTGGTGGCGAATCTTCTTACTGCGGCCGGTGTTTCCCGGGTTCTCACGATGGATCTTCACGCCGGACAGATTCAGGGATTTTTCGATATTCCGGTCGATCATTTGTATGCGAAGCCGGTCTTGATTCGCTACATGAAGGAGAATGACCTGATGGATAATCTGGTGGTGGTTTCTCCGGATGTTGGCGGTATGAAAATGGCCCATTCCTATTCGAAGGCGCTGGAATGCCCTCTAGCTATTGTGGCAAAGAACCGGGTGAGCGCCACGGAAGTAGAGGCAATGGAATTGATCGGTGAGGTAGAAGGCAAAAATATTCTTCTGGTTGATGATATCACCGAGACTGCCGGGACACTGACTTCTGCGGCAAAATTGCTTCGGGAGAACGGCGCCCTGCGCATTTTTGCCGGCGTTTCTCATGCTGTTTTGAATGAGCAGGGACAGCAGCGGATCAACGATTCGGACATCGAAATGGTTATTTCTACAAACAGCACGCCGTATGCTGTTGGTGAGAAGGTTAAGGCTGTGACAATTGCTGCTCTTATGGGCGAAGCAATCGCCAGAATTCACGATGCAGAATCCGTCACTTCTCTCTTTGACATTCGGTAACCGTTAGCGTAGTTTTCGCGCCTTTCCGCCTACGTGGCTGGAAAAATCGAATTTTTTATCACCCAACTGAACCACCTAGAATCATGGCACAACAGGAAACACTGCAAGCCGCAAAACGTGACGTCAAAGGATCGACTTCTTCGAAACGCCTTCGCCGTGAAGGCAATGTTCCTGCAGTAGTCTACGGTTCCAAGCAGGATGCCTATACGATTCAGGTCGATTCCCACGATTTCTTCGCTCTTTATAAAAGACAGTCGAGTGCCAACTTCCTGGTGAATTTGGAGATCGACGGAGCCAAAGAGAAGTCCAAGCTGGCTTTCGTTCAGGATATTCAGCGTGACCCTCTTACTGGTCAGTTGGTGCATGTGGACTTCCGCGCGGTGAGCGAAGACGAGAACATTCGTGCGACAATCCCTGTGGATTTGGTTGGTGAATGTGTCGGCGAGAAAGCTGGCGGATTGCTTGAGCATCTGCTTCACTCGCTCGAGATTGAGTGTAAACCTTCAGACCTTCCTGAGAGAGTGGAGTGCAACGTCGAAGCTCTT
>JAHDCN010000293.1 GCA_020629815.1 Verrucomicrobiota bacterium | reverse complement strand
AAAGCTGGAGTGGTGAAATTGGTAGACACGCTGGATTTAGGATCCAGTGCCGCAAGGCGTGCAGGTTCGATTCCTGTCTCCAGTACTTTCTGATGACTTAACCCTGTTGAGTCATAGAGGTAACCCTGTTAGGTCCGACACCTAACCCTGTTTGCTCACGATTCATGGACGAAAATCTGGATGACTTGTATCAGGAAATTATCCTGAGCCACAACAAGCGCCCGCGAAATGAGGGCGAGCTGGACCCGCGCACTCACGATGCGGAGGGATACAATCCTCTCTGTGGCGATCGCCTGACTATTTTCGTCAACAAACAGGACGACACGATTGAGGCCGTCCAGTTTACCGGTGAGGGCTGTGCCATTTCCAAAGCATCGGCATCGATCATGACCGAGTCGATCAAGGGGTTGAATGGAGAAGCGCTCGAAGCGAAAATCGCCGAGGTCATGGAACTCCTGACTGCGAAAGAAGAGCCGACTGTCGATCCATTTGAAATGGGTGAGCTGGCCGCACTGATCGGAGTTCGCAAATTTCCGCCGCGCGTCAAATGCGCTACACTCGCCTGGCACACTCTTCAGGCTGCGCTGAACAACGACGAAAAAGTCTCGACCGAGTAGGCTTAATCTTCGAGCAGGCCGAATTCAAAATCGGTGATGTGCTCGTATTTTTCATCCGGCATCAGCAAGCTGGAAGGAAATTCTTTCTGGTTCGGCGTATCAGGAAAATACTGCGTTTCGAAACAGATACCGCCCCACTTCGGGAAGGGATTGTCCTTCAGGTGATTGGCTGTGTAAATTTGCACCCCGGGCTTGGTGGTAGCGATTTTGAGCGTTCTGCCGGATTTCGGATCGCTCAGTCGGGCAATGGGTTGCAGCTGCAGACGGTCCATATCCTCCGGCCGCGTCACGGCAAGGCAGTGGTCATATCCGCCACCCTCAACCTTTTCCAAATCGACTCCGATCAGCTTTTTCTCAGAGAAATCAAAAACAGTTCCCTTGGTCTCGATCAGCTTTCCTGTAGGTAGCTTGTTGTCATCGACCTCGACGTATTTGTCGATATTCTTCATCTGCAGATTGTGCTGACGGATGTCACCATCACCTGCGAGGTTGAAGTAGACGTGATTGGTTAAATTTACGTGAGTCGGTTTATCCGCAACCGCTTCGTAGTGGAGCCGGAGAATATTTCGATTGGTCAATGTGTAGGTGATCGACGTTCCGAGATTGCCGGGATACCCCTCGTGACCATCTTTCACGTGGAGAGTAAATTTCACGAAAGGACCGTCGCCACTTCTTCCAGTTTTGCTTTTCCAAACCTGACGGTGAAACCCGGTCTTGCCGCCATGAATGTGAATCTTGGTCTTCTCATTCACACTCTCCAGATCAAAACGCTCCCCATCCAGCAGAAAGCCCCCTCCCCCGATTCGGTTGGCATAGCGCCCAATCACCGATCCGAATACCCCACCCTTTTCAGCCTCCTCAAGGCTCTCGTAGGACAGCGTCACGTTGGCGGTTTGCCGTGCCCGATCACGACACTCGATCGAAACCAGCAAGGCTCCATACTCAGCAACTTTTACTTCCATGCCGCGCTGATTACGGAGGGTAAAAATCCGGACCGTAGTGCCGTCTTTTGTGGTTCCCCAAACTTTGCCCCGAACCGTCCCCTGACCAATGCAGGTACTCGGCTGGGACAGGAACAGGGCAGTTGCGCCAACAAGAATCCGAAGGAACGTTTTCATCGTGGTTATGAAAAACAGTTTGGCTTCCTTAAGTAATTTCGTCAATCAAACAAGCGCGCCCCTGATTGCTGCGGCTTTCCTGATGCCCGGCATCGCATCCGCAGAGGACTGGCCGCAGTATCGCGGCCCGGCGCTGACGGGGATCTCTACTGA
Source organism: Verrucomicrobiota bacterium (assembly GCA_020629815.1). GTDB lineage: Bacteria > Verrucomicrobiota > Verrucomicrobiia > Verrucomicrobiales > DEV007 > Arctic95D-9. The sequence goes on along the minus strand of JAHDCN010000293.1, from coordinate 2,139 downwards.
GACCGTGAGCGGTATTGGGGAGAAAACCTGGTCGGCCGAAGTCGGTCTTGGCTACGGCGCTCCGGTGATTTCGCAGGGGAAGCTGGTGATCAGCGGCCACGGCAAAGAGGAGGACACCATTTTTTGTCTGGATTCAGTCACCGGCAAAGAGCTTTGGAAACATACCTACCCCCAACCTCTCGCCGACCTCTATTTTCAGGGAGGAACGACCGGCACCGCGACCATCGATGGCGATCACGTCTACTACAATGCCCGTGAGGGGGAAACCTTTTGCCTCAGTCTCGAAACTGGAGACATCGTCTGGCAGACTCATCTGCAGAAAGACCACGGCTACAAGAAACCAACCTGGGGATTCACGGGAGCGCCGCTGGTGCAAGGTGAGTGGATCTATCTGACCGCAGGAGATTCCGGAATCTGCCTCGATAAAAAAACCGGCGATGTCATTTGGAAATCAAAGGACGAAGAAGCTGGTTACTCTTCCCCCTACCCCGTGCAGGCAAAGGGTCAGGACATGGTTCTTTTTACCAACAAGCGGGCCTACGTCGCCGTGAATGCCAAGAGCGGAACCGAGATGTGGCGTCACAAATGGATGACCCGCTACGGAGTGAACGCGGCTGATCCTATTTTCACCGGAAGCTCCCTGTTTATTTCCAGCGGATACGGTAAGGGCGCTACCCTTCTAAATTGGGATGGCTCAGGCGAACCGGAAAAGGCCTGGCAGAACCGCGACATGAAAAACCAAATGAACGCCAGTGTTCTGATCGATGGCTTTCTTTATGGAATCGACGGCAACGAAGGACAGGACGGAACCGGTCTGAAATGCATGGAACTGGCGACCGGGGAAACCAAGTGGCTGGATGAGAGCATTGGGCATGGAGCACTCTGTGCTGCCGGAAATACCCTGATCGTTCTTTCAGAAACGGGTGCTCTGCAGATCGGAACCGCTTCTCCCTCTGCATGGAAACCATCGGAAGAAAAAGCTGTTCTCGATCCGAAAATCTGGACCGTCCCTGTTTTATCAAATGGCCTCATCTACTGCAGAAACGCCAGCGGAAACCTGGTCGCGATCGCAGCGAAACAATGATTTCAAATTCCAATCAACCTCCTTTATGAAACAACTCGCCATCATTCTTTCCTGCTCACTGGCAACAATCGGCTTCGCGCAACAAACGCAGCCCGCAGCAAAGACTGCAGAGGAATCCAAAACACCGGATTACATTCGGTATGTTGAGGCAGAAAAGGAAGACGAGCCAGATCTGCTGCAAACCGCAATCAGCCGATTCCAAAAGGGCGATACGATCGTCGATTTGGTCAGTGTCGTGCACATCGCGGACGCTGCTTATTTCCAGAATCTGAATCGCTTCTTCAAGCAATACGACGCGGTTCTCTATGAGCTGGTTGGTGGTGTGTATCAGAAAGACCGACCTGAGCCGGACGCAAACAATAATCCGGAAATGTCGGGGCTGAAAGCCATGCAGGACATGATGAAAAATCTGTTTCAGCTGGATTACCAATTGGACAGCATCAACTACGAAGCGGCGAATTTCGTTCACGCAGATGTCACCTGGGAACAGTATGAAGAACTCAACCGGGCAAAGGGCCAGAGTATGGCGACCATTTTTTCCCGTGCCATGAACCTGGCCAACGAAGGAAAGATCGAAGGAATTCCAAACGATCAAACCGGGATGGAGCAAATGTTCTCCGGGATGATGGCTGCGTTTCTCTCCGGCGACAGCACCGTTCTGAAAAAATCGATCGGACCATTTATCAGTAAAAGCGAAAGCCTGATTATGGAGATCGAAGGCGAAGATGGAACCGTTCTGGTTGGTGAGCGCAATAAAGTGGTGATGAAGAAAATGAAGCAATTGCAGTCAGGCCCTGAGCCACCCTCGAAGATTGCCATTTTCTACGGAGCCGCCCACATGCCGGACTTTGAGAAGCGCTTGATCGATTTGGGATATCAGAAAAAGGGCAGCACCTGGGCGACCGCGTGGGAGATTTCTGAAAAGCCCCGGGATCCAAATGCCCCTCCACCTGCGGCGAAATTCTTCAACGAACTGGTCACCGAAAACCCGGACGTCATGAGCCTGATTCACGACTTCTCGAAAGCGCTTCAGGAAGCTCAGAAGCTGATTCCCG
>JAHDCN010000292.1 GCA_020629815.1 Verrucomicrobiota bacterium | reverse complement strand
GAGAAGCCAATGCCTTTGCAGAGGTAGCGCTTGTCATTGGCGACACGACCGCACTTTCGACAGAAGAACTGCGGGTCTTCTGTGATGGCATGCAGCTTGTCGACCTTGCGCTCCAGGTCCCTTTTTGACCAACCACATATCGATTTCTTTCCCATCACCCAAATCAGCTGAAAATTCTTTTTGCAAATGAGACCGTGTCGCAATAACAATAAGATAGCAACAAGGTTTTGTAATGAACTTTTCTCAACTGGAATTCCCTAAAACGATCCAAACGGCCGAGACTTCTTTGCCGTCCCGTTTCTTCCGTGAACTGGATCGGGAAATTCGTTACTCGGTGCGCGTTTCTTCCGGGACTGTGAATGCCCTCCTCGAATGGCGCCAGGCTTTGCATGATTTCGCCAGAGGGGAAATCTCCCCGGCTGCGTTTTTGCAGCAGTTCTTTCGTTCCCGCAACGAAGCGGGCCGCTCTCACTACCTGTATTTCTTTCGCGTCCGGAAGTGGATGGAGGGGAAGTTTCAGTTTTCGTGTGTAGATCCGCTCAACCGCATTCCCGAACAAACCGTTCCCGTTTTGTTGCAATGTCACTCGTTGGCAAAAGCCGCGCAGCAGGCACGCCATTTTGTTTTTGAACATTCCCCGGCTGCCTTCGCGCCCGCGGATCTTCGTATCCGCATTGCCACCTCGTTTGTAGCTGCCGGATGACTGATCGGGAGAAAATTCAAAAGGCAGCCACTCTATTGGTTGCCGACCTGGTGAATCCTCCCACCGAGTCTGACCTCTGCAAGGCGATTGATCTTTCGGAGTATCGACTTCGGAAGGGCTTCCGGGAATTTCTCGGGCTGTCAGTAGGTGCCTACCTGCGCAGAGAACGAATGGCGGAAGCGGCTCGTCTTTTGACTGAATCTGACCTGGCGATCGAAGGCGTCGCCAACGAAGTCGGATTTCGCAATCCGAGCCGATTCGCCGAAGCCTTTCGCAACGAGCATTCGGTGAACCCGAGTGAGTTCCGACGGAGAGATTAGAATTTAAAAGAAACCACTTGATAAAAGAATGAAACCAACCAGAATTGAGCTAATGAGACCTGATATCATTAAGAAAATCATGGCGGCTGTTATTGCTACTGCCAGCCTGCCATTGTTTGCCGGTGAAACCCAGCCGGTGATCCTCGACGATAAAAATCCCGCAGCTTATGTTTATGAGCCCTGTGATCTTTTCAACAAGAACGTCCTCTACTCGAACGAAGACGGAGCGTTCATTCAGTCGATCAAACTGCTGGGACGCTACAATGGACAGTATCTCGATATCAATCCAGACAACGTCGCTGCGCACGGTGACCGCGCCTACTGGCAGCATCGCCGCGCCCGGTTGGGATTGTCGGTTGGCTTTCTCGACGACTTTGAGTTTAAAGGCGAATTGAACGTAGCAGATGGCGGCAACGGAAACTCGGCATTGGCTCAGGGGCGATTCTTCAACGACGTCCACGAGATGTACATCAAGTGGAAACCACAGAGTGATTTCTACGTAACTTTGGGTAAGCAGAAGCAGAAGATTAACCGGGAGAAAACGGAGTCCTCCAAGCGCATCCCTACGGTCGAGAGGGCTGCCATTTCCAATGAGGTCTCGGTCAATGAATATGCCTGGGGTGGCGCGGTTGGCTTCAAGACCGGTGCCCTGTCTCATGAGTTCGGGCTTTATAACAACGGAGTCGATGACGACTGGGAATTCCCGGACTTCCGCGGAAAAATACTGGCCACGTATCGGGCAGGCTATGAGATCAATGATAACACCGGACTTTTCTTCGACTACATGTATACCGATACCAGTGCGAACACGGCTCAGGCCCGGGCGCGTTCTGATTACGAGCATGTTTTTGCCTTGGGAACGGAGTCGGAGTGGGATCGAGCCTCTCTGGTTACCGACCTGATTTATGGCGCTAACAGTTCGCGCTTCAACGGCACTGATACCTGGGGTCTGGTCATTTTGCCAACCTATGAGATTACCGAAAAGCTCGAAGCGGTAGCGCGTTATTCCTACATGGATAGCGGTCGCCTGCAACACCCGCAGCGCCACACCGGATTCCGCAACGTGGATCAGCTGCACACCTTCTATCTCGGCACCAATTACAAGATTTGTGGTGACCAGCTGAAGCTGATGACTGGAGTCGAGTTCGCATCGGGAACCGATCATGATGGTGTCACTGACTACGATTCCACCACCTGGATGTTTGCGATTCGCAGCTACTTTTAGGCTGGTAGTCTCAAAGAGTTTTTCTCTAATCGAAGTGAAGGGTCTGTCGGGAAACCGGCAGGCCCTTTCTGTTTTTCAGAAGAGTGATTGGGAAAAAATCACGATTTTTCGAACCAAAGTCTGTTCCCCGACGACTTTAGTAATGAAATGACACATCGCGAACCCGATTCCGTTGCCGATGAATGGCTGGTCTTCCGCTGTAAGGAAGGCTCCGGCCCGGCACTGGAGGAATTGCTAAGTCGCTGGCAACAGCGGCTTTGGCTCCACGCAATTCGGGTGGTGGGTGACGAAGAAGCCGCACAGGATGTAGTTCAGGAAAGTCTTCTCGCGATCGCTCGCGGTATCCGCAAGCTGGACGACCCGAGCCGTTTTCCGGCCTGGGCTTATCGAATCGTAACTTTCAAAGGCCGCGATTGGATTCGACGCCAGGTGCGTCAAAGGAAGTTGCAGGAAGCTGTCGAAAACGAAATTTCGCCTCCCTCACCAGAGGACTCCCGCACAGGCAACCTACTCGAAGCACTGAACCATCTGGACCCAGCTCAGCGCGATCTCTTGCGCATGCATTATCACCTTGGGCTTAGCATCCAAGAGATCGCCGAAATCGAAGCGATCCCGGCCGGGACCGTAAAATCCCGCCTTCACCAAGCCCGAAAAGAACTCAAAACCATTCTCAAACTCGATTAAAATTTATGAAAACTGAAAACGAACTCGATACAGCTCTGCAAGACGCTTTCCAGGAAGAGGATCGCGACCTTCTGAAAAAATATGCTGCGGAACCTGCCGTCTACGAAATGCTGGCGCAGAGCTTTCGCGGGCGAAATCGCTGGCTCTCTATCCTTGCTTTTGTCTACACTCTGGGATTCTTCGCGCTAGCCGTCTGGTGTGCGCTCAGGTTCTTTGGCACGGATCCGGATGCGTACAAAGCACAAATTGGCTGGGCCGCTGGTTTCGTCGCCAGCTTTATGGTGGTGGGCTTCATCAAAGTTTGGTTCTGGCTCGATATGCAACGCTATGCTGCTGCCCGGGAGATCAAACGACTGGAGTTGGCGATTGCGCGGCTGGCACAGGGGTAGGTCTTAGGACCATCTCACCTTCAACCAAAGGAAGGTTCTGTCGGGAAACTGGCAGGCCCTTTCTGTTTTTCAGAAGAAGGCCCCGCTACGCCAAAATACCAAAAGCAAAACCACCGGGAACCTTTTCAACGGCGGAGTAGCAGCTGAGGTCGATCGCGTCCGCCAACGCAGCCGTAATCTGCTCCGGATCATCTTCGCATCGCTTGGCGATTGCCGTGGAAACTTTGGCGGGGCCGATTTCCAGCACGAGGGACTCAAACGCTTCCGCCACCTGTCCAAGCTCATCCCGATCGGCTTCGATTTCGAAATCGATTTCCGTGGAAAAGGAAACGGTAATCTTTCCATCTTCAATCGAACCGAACTTCAGCGCGGTGACGTCAGCAGGATTCTGCTCTCCGAACAATAGCACGGCAGCATCAATGGATCCGGGCTTCGGAGCCCACGGAAATTCATGCGCCGAATCGGCAATGGCCCTCCAGCTTTTCACTCCGAGATCAATATTGCTGGCACGGAAGAACGGACGCACGTCTTCGTCATCGATTTCCGCCTCCGGGAAGTCGATTTCCAGGAAAAATTCCAGCCGGTAATTCTCTTCGCCTTCGCTGGCATCCACAATCAATTGGCCGAGTCGAGCGGCTGTTGGTGAAGGTAATACATTTCCCATATCAGAGTCTGTCTTTGCCGCGCAGGATCAGCGCTGTTTGACCCTTTTTCAAAA
>JAHDCN010000291.1 GCA_020629815.1 Verrucomicrobiota bacterium | reverse complement strand
CAAGAGGCCCTTGCCTCTTTCGAGCGACTTTCCGCTGACTCCCCTATTACTGAGGTTAAAGAGGAAGCAACTCTTCTGGGGGCTTTGACCGCTGGAGAACTGAGCGAAATTGATCGCGGTCAGGTAATGGTGGATCGGGCGAAGGAGTTTTCGGAAACCAGTTCCTGGAGGTCTCTGATTCCGGTAGCGCAGCTGTTCAATGCATTTGGGCGGAAGGATTTTGAGAAGGTTGTTAACCTCTACAATTTTGGTCAGTTGAAAGCGCCGGCCCGATGGGAAGCCGACATTCCGCTTTTGACTGCTCATGCTCACCGGGAGTTGGAAAACTATGACGATGCAGAGCGCCTCTACAAATTGACCGGCGTGAAGTTCCCTCAAAGTGAAGCTTTTGCGGAAGCGGGATATGGCCGACTGGAGGTTTTGGAAGCCCGGAACAGCGAAACATTACCTGAGTATATCGAAGCGTACGAGCAAGCCGTGAAAGGCAGGGAGTCTGCTTCGCCATACGTAAAAAAGGCTAAGCGAATGCTGGGCGATTGGCATTTGGTCCGGGCGGAAAAAGCGGCTGATCAGGAGGATATCGAAGAGGCTCGAAATCATTATGGCGACGCGCGCCGGGCATTTTCGAGTATCGCTGATCCGGAGACAGCTACTGAAATCAAAACACTCTACTGTCGAGGCAGGTACGATCAGTTGGATCGAGATTTTTCGGATGCATTGGACAGTTTCGAAAAAGCGGGGGAAGCAGACTCCGCGAACATCTATGCAGAGCGTTGTTCGCTCGAAATTGCGCAGATTCATTTTGATCGAAAAGAGTATGACGAAGCAATCGATCACTGGAAGAAAATGGCTCGGGAGGCAGCAGCTTCCGAAATTCAGGAAGAGGCGACTCTTCGAGGCGCTTTAGCCGCTGCAGAAGTAGGGCGAGTGGAACAGGCGGCGGAGCTTCTCGACCGTGCTGATGGATTTGCCGATGATAGTCGATGGAGAAATCTCGTTCCAATCGGGCGACTGTTGAATTTTTACCAACAGGAAGAGTTTCAGTCTGTTCTGGATCTTTATGGTAGCGGAAACTTCCCGAAATCGCCGAGATCCCGATCGAAGGTTTTGCTTTCGGTGGGCCATTCGCACCGTCAGTTAGACCAACTTGAAGAAGCTCTGAAGTTGTACGGGCTCGTTCGCGAAAAATACTCAGGTAAGCGTGATTCTCTGGATGCAGGCTATGGAAAACTTCAGGTGTTTTACCGGCAGGAGCGGGACGGCTTCGAGGAGCAAGTTTCCGACCTTTTGGTAGAGCTGCGCAGAAATGACGCGAAGGACCCTTTGGTCGACATGTCGAATTTGATGCTGGCGGAATGGAATTTTTCGCGAGGAGAGAAAGCCAGCCTGGATGAAGACAAGCAGGCTTCGGCGAAGCAGTATTTTCGAAATGCAGCGCGTCTGTACAAAGGCCTCGATGAAGAGCACATTGAAGCCCCTCTTCTAGAAACCAGTCGTTTCAAACGGAGCTGGTCTATGGTCGAAGCGGGGGATCCGGGTGGAATCGCAGCGCTTTCCGGTTTTCTCGAAGAGTATCCTGAGAGTAAATTCGTACCTGCGGCGTTGGTGAAAAGAGGAAGCGCACTTGATGCCGAGGAGAAGGAAGTCCCTGCATTGAAAGATTTTCTGCGGGTCGTTGATGATTTTCCGAAAGCTCCCGAAGTGGATCTCGCTTTGAGGGGGGCTGGCTTGATTTATATCCGACGCGAGGAAACAGACAATGCGATTAAAAGCTACGAACGTCTGCTCAAAGATTTTCCTGATTCAGCCGGGAAGATAGAAGCTCACTACCGACTCGGGGCCGCGTATTTCAAAAAAGAAAAATATTCCGCAGCGGTTCCCCATCTTCGGGAAGCTTGCGAAAGTGGAAAAGGTGGCATGGTTGATCATGCCCGATTCCGGCTTGTGCTTTCGTTGTATCACGGAGATGACCTCGAGGCTCTTTCTACGGAGACCCATACGTACATTGAATCCGGAAAGAAGAAAGATGCCGATCCGGAAAGAGATCTATTGCCATATGCGCTGTTGGAATATGTGGCAAAGCGTCTCCTGCAGGAAGGTAAGGCTCTCGATGCTGAGTATTTTCTGTCGGCCCGCTCGACTCCGAAGTCACCCGTAGATACTCCGGTTGAATTCTGGGAGCTACTGGTTCAGACCCGTCACAACCTGGGCATGTACGAAAAAGCGGTCACAGCAATTGATACTTATATCCCGCTGATGCAAAAGCCGGAAGACAAAGCGAAGGCATTCCTCTCCCGGGCGCGTTCGCAGTTGCTGTTGAAAGATTTTGAGGGAGCGATGGCCAGCGCAAACTCCTGTCGCCGTCAGGTGCGCTCCGGCAGGATCAACGCCGAAGCCAGGATGTTGGAAGCAGAGATCACCGCTGCCAGCGGCTCACTGGACAAAGCAATCGAAGAGTATTTGGTGGTAGCCCGGATTTTTTCCGATAATGATCTCGCGCCTGATGCGTATCGCCAAGCGATCAAGCTGACAGAGAAACTCGGCAAGCTGGATCGCGCCAATCAACTACGTCTCGATTTTCAGCTCGAATTTCCCGGAATGAAACTGGATGTGAACTGAGTTTTTAGGTCGGTCGCGCAAGAAACCCCAAATTTTTCTGAACAATTTGAGTTGGGAGTCGTCTAATTATTAAGATGGACGATTCAGCGCTTTCAGAACTCTGGAAAAACTGGCTTCATGAAAATGGCAGGCGCTTGATGTTGTACGCGAGGCAACAAAGTCGCTGCGAGGCGGATGCCGAAGATGTCCTGCAGAACGCTTTAGTAAAGACCTGGAAGACTCACTCCGGAGCTCCGGATGAGAAAGTTATCAGTCTCGCATTTACCAATATTCGAAGGTGCGCAATTGACCTTGGCCGGTCCTATGACCGCAGAAAAAAACGGGAAGAGCAATCCGTCAGAGAAACCGGCGAATTGGTTTCCTGGTTTGAATTACCTGACAACGACGACGCGCGAGCCCTCCAGGTAGCTCTGAGTAAAATCCCGGAGAAATTCCGCGAAGTGGTCACCTTGAAAATCTGGGGTGACCAGACCTTTGAAGAGATCGGGAGGACGATTGGGATTTCTCCCAATACAGCCGCGTCCCGATACCGTTATGCATTGCAGTCCCTGCGAAGAGTCCTTCGCAGAGATGCTGCAAGCGTAACGTAAATTGCTAAATCATAGACGCGATGTCTTCGTCGCCCGTTGCAGGCTGACTCGGGGCTCCCCCATCCAGCAGACCGTCTTCCATTGGCGTGCAGTCAGCGCATTCTTCAAGAATACTCACGTCTGCATCGCCAAGAGGTGTGTCATCAACAGTGAAGCTATCGAACTCGATTTCGCTGTCGTCTTCGATCAGGTCTTCCGCTGCTCTCACATTTTTGACTTCATTGCTGGCTTCTTCTCCCAGTGCCTCAACGCAAATCGTTGAGATCGCCGTATTACTATCGTTTTCCCCATCGTTCACAGTGACTTCGATGATCCGATCAACTTCGGAAGGATCATTGGATGAGTTGGAGAAAGTGATTCCTTCCAAAGCTGACTCATAGTCCGCTAACGTGGCAGTGCCACTCAGGGTAATGGTAATCTGGCCCGGTGTTCCGGTATCGAGATTGGCAGTAATTCCCGGTGGAAGGGTTCCAACCGTAAGAACATCGTCTGCTTGAGCATTGGTCAAAACAACTGTGGCAGATTCCAGTTCAGTGTCATTGCCATCGGTGATGGTTGAGTCAAAGTCCGCAATGGAAACAGGATCTCCGCCAACCGGACCACCTGCTTCGGTGAAGGTCGTCTTGTAGTCAAAGCCGGAAAGATCTGCCTTATCTGCGTAGGCCTGCCCAAATGTAATGTTGTCTGCGGCAAGACGCTCGGTGAGACCATCACCAGCACCGGTGTCATCGTCATCACCGACAACAATTACGACTTGATCGAAAAAGGAGTCTGGTCCGGAGGCTATGTAACCCCAGAAATGAGATTCACCATCTCCATCGTCGGTTCCCCAATCGAT
>JAHDCN010000290.1 GCA_020629815.1 Verrucomicrobiota bacterium | reverse complement strand
CGAAAATTATCCAAACCAACATTGGGGCAACTTGCATCGTAGCCAGGATACCGAAGAAGACCCGGAGAGTTAGGCTTTTATGGCGCCGAAAAAGTAGTACCGCACCAGCTAGAACCAAAGCAGTCTCCAGCGGAGCAATCCAGAGTGCGCCGTGATTGCGATCCCAGTAGCTGAGTGGACTTTGAAAAACCCAATTACTGAGGGGCCAAAAGTGTGGCCGACCATCGTCGTGATGGAGAGGCAGATCCAGGGCAAGATGAAGCAGCGCTGCTCCACTGCAGGCAATTCCGATTGTCCAGCGACGTACAATACTGATTGCACAAAGCAATCCCCAAAACAGGAACGAATTGTCGATTCGGAAGACATTCATCCATTCCCGGGAAAAATACTTTTCCTCGAAGACAACCTGAGCGGGAATTTTCTGAATAGCGATGGACCAACCTGCCAACAAATACAGCGACAAATCCGGCAGTAGTCCCCCTGCAGCAGCAGCGATCGTTACCTTCTTTGAAGCCGGTTTCGAAAATGCGGCCATCCCAAAGATGATGTGTGCCGGAGTATTCATGCAGATCTGCTCAAGATAGCAAAGTTAGCTTAGAATTCCTGAATTTGTAGTTCCCTGAAATAACAGGATAGTGAACCATGGCACATATCCTTGGAATCGAAGGCGGAGGCACACGCACCACGGTTCTCCTGGTGGGAAACGATGACGAAGTCCTGACTGATTTTGTGGCGGGACCTGCTAATCTCCGGTTAATGGAATCCGGCCAGTTGGTCGATCATCTTTTTGCCATATCAAGGCGTTTACCCGGAGCGCCGGACGCGATAGGAATTGGCCTTGCCGGTGCGAGAACCAGGGCAGATTTAGACCGCTTGCAAACGGCTGCGGCTCGAGTTTGGCCGGGTATTCCCTGCGCTCCTTCAGACGATCTAGTCACCGCGCTCGAAGCTTTGAACTGGGATAGCGAATGCAATTCACAGGTGCTGGTTTTGAGCGGCACCGGGTCCTGTCAGATGGGAAGAGACCGAAACGGGAACGTGGTGCGGATGGGAGGAAGAGGACACGTCCTCGGTGATCGAGGGAGTGGCTGTGAAATTGCTCACCGTGCTCTGCGCGAGTTGATGGCGGAATACGATCTTTCCAACATTTGGCCACGCCTTGGTGGAGACATACTCACAAGTCTGCAGATGAACGAACCGGAGGACCTGATTGATTGGTCATTGGTTGCTTCGAAAACAGAAATCGCTTCACTCGCGTCTGTGGTCTTCCGCGCGCTTCAGCTGCGACCGGACGATGAGATTGCCACCCGGGTTCTGGAGCACGCCGCCGAAACTCTCGCCAGCGATGCCGTTCACTGCGCCGACCGATTGACGGAGAAAAACCATCCGGTTCAATTCGTTTTCAACGGTGCGGTTCTACTGAAGAATCCTGAGTTCCTCAAACAAGTTTCACAAAAGATCTCAGATCGTCGGAAGGCATCTGTCTTTTCGCCCCTGAACAAACCAAGCGCCTGGGGTGCGGTGCGACTCGGGCAACAGATTTTGAAATCCGGCCAAACAGCCCTGCCGGCGGATGCCGTTCAAGCAGAAGAACTGCCCAAACACGCCCCACCGGTTTGGAAACCGCTCACAGCTTCACCGACTGAGCAACGAAACCCGGACACGATCGAATTTTCCGATCTCTCAATAGCGGCAGGGATCGAAGTGATGGCAAATGATAGCGCTACGATCACCAATGCAGTGTTTGGTGCGAAAGACTCAATCGAGTGGACCGTGAATGCTGTCATTCAGGCATTTGAGAAAGGTGGTCGCCTGATTTACACCGGTGCCGGGACCAGTGGTCGACTCGGTGTTCTGGATGCGAGCGAATGTCCGCCCACTTTCCGGGCATCTCCTGAGCAGGTACAGGGAATCATTGCCGGTGGAAGAAGAGCGCTGTGGAGTGCCGTCGAGGGAGCGGAAGACGACGTAGCGGCTGGCCGGCAGTCAATTATCCACCGGGATGTCACTGACAAAGATGTCGTGATCGGAATCAGTGCGAGTGGGCATGCCCCTTTTCTTTGGGGCTGTTTGCAGGAAGCTTCTGAGCGCGGAGCGAAAACGGTGCTGCTCACTTGTCATCCCGGCTACCGGGACCACCCATTGCCCGATTGTGTCATCGCGGCTGATACCGGTCCGGAGGTTCTCCACGGTTCGACTCGTTTGAAGGCTGGAACAGCTACGAAAATTATTCTCAATATGATAACGACGCTAGCCATGACTCATTCTGGAAAAGTCATGAGCAACTTGATGATTGATTTGAATCCATCAAATATCAAACTGCGCGCCCGCGCGGTCCGCATTGTCTCTGCAATAGCTGATGTAAACGAGACCAAGGCCAAAGCGGCTCTGGAAAAGTCAGCCTGGGTCGTAAGGAGTGCCTGTGAGCAACTCATGGATTCGGCGCAAGTAACAAAAATTTAGCATATTAGCGCACTTGCTACTTGGTTGCTCCGAGACGAAGGATGAATCGCGAAACCAGACATGCTCCCAACAGATTCCGAGATGGAAAGCGCGGCTCCTTCCTGCCAGCTGCAGCGTGTTTCCCGTATTGCCGCAACAGCTTTCTTTGCGTTGGTTGCTTGTAGTCTCGTGTCGTGCTCAGCCAACCATTACCGGAAAGCGGCTGATCAGGAAACTTTCTCCATGATGTTTCACAAGACTCCCGAAGTGGAGAATGTGGAAGATAACAATTTAAAGCTCGAACCGGTCAAAGAACTCGATTTGTCCAGCTTGAAGGCAAATGGAGCCGCTGCCGGATTTCTTGGTAAAGTTTCTGCAGAAGAAAAAGGTGCGAAAACAATTTCCCTCGATCGAGCTCTGGAACTCGGGATTTCGCACAGCCGGGAATACATCAACGAAAAGGAACGGGTGTTCCTGACCGGCCTCGACCTGACGCTTGCTCAGCATCAGCTGGCCCCGATTTTCAGTTTCGACGGTCGAACTTCTGCCTCCAGTGATTCGCGTGCTGCCGCGATGACCAACATTGTCGCGACCAATACGTTTCATCACACTCACAGCGCCGGATTTCGGATGCTGCACCGAACCGGAGCCCGATTGACCGCTGATTTTACACAGGACTTTTTGCAGTTTCTGTCCGGTAACCAATCGATCAATGACTCGGCCCTGGCAGTGACCCTCACACAGCCGCTTTTAAAGGGAGGAGGCACCCAGGTCACCATGGAAGCGCTGACACAGGCGGACCGCGATTTGCTGTATGACCTCCGTGATTTTGCGAACTTTCGTCGCACCTTCATTGTCGGATTGGTGAGCGACTACTATAGCGTTCTGCAGGCGCGCGATCAGGTGCAAAACGCCTGGGTCGCCTATGACGGGTTTCTACGAAATGTCGAGCGGGAAGAAGCTCTTGCCGAAGAAGATCGCCGAACTATGACCGAGCTCGGGCAGCTGCGTCAGGCAACCTTGCTCGCCGAAAGCAGGTGGGTGAATTCTATCCGAAACTACCAAAGCCGCCTGGATGAATTTAAGATCACTCTCGGCTTGCCCGTTTCGGAGAAACTGGTTCTGGAAGACAAGGAATTGGGCAAGCTGAAGATTGAGCCTCCCGGTATTTCCCGCGACGAAGCGGTTCGCGTTGCGCTGGTTACACGCCCGGATTTGGCAACCACTGCAGATCAAATCGAAGACGCCGAGCGTCGTATCAAGGTAGCGAAAAACGGATTGCTTCCCGGACTGGATGTCAGCGTCCGTTATGATGCGGTCAGTAATCCGAACACCTCTTCTGCTCACGTTAACTATGACCGGCGCAATTGGGCAACCGCATTGGATTTCGATCTGCCGATTGATCGAAAACAAGAGCGAAACCAGTACCGGGCCGCATTCATTTTTCTGGAACGTGCGAAACGTGCTGACTCCCTGGCGCAGGATCGGGTTCGGTTACAGATCTTTGATGACTGGCGGGCCATTGATCAGGCGCAACGCAACTATGAGATTGCCAATCAGGGGGTGGTTTTGGCGGCACGACGATTGGAGGAGCAGAAGCTTCTCGC
>JAHDCN010000289.1 GCA_020629815.1 Verrucomicrobiota bacterium | reverse complement strand
CTTTGTGAAACACTGGTTCATCTGCAAGCGCCGAATACCGCGGCCAAGGGTATGGCGCTGGTCAATTCGGCGGAGAGTCAGGAGCCGCAAATGCAGTACGCGCGCAGCCTGCGTCATTTGAAAACCGGTTGGACGCCTGAGCTGCGGAAGCAACAACTGGAGTGGTTCCTCAAGGCTGCTAACTACCGTGGCGGTGCCAGTTTCTCCAAGTTTATCGAATTCATCCGCACCGACAGTCTGGCTACATTCACTGAAGAGGAGAAACAAACGCACGCCGAACTGATTGCGAAAAAACCGGAGGTGAAATCAGCCATCGAAAATTTCGGAGCCATGTTTGCCGGCCGGACTCCAACCAACTGGACACTGGATGAACTCAGCAAGGCCGCTGATACGGGAATGAAAGGACGCGACTTTGAAAACGGTCGCAAGATGTTCTCCGCTGCCGCCTGCTTCGCCTGTCACCGATTCGGCAACGCCGGCGGTATGACCGGTCCTGACCTCAGTGGTTCCGGCGGGCGCTACAGCCCACACGATTTGCTCGATCAAATCATCAATCCGAGCAAAGAAATCAACGAGCAGTTCGCCCCGGTTGTAGTTGAGATGGAAGATGGCAAAACCGAGACCGGTGTGGTGGTGAATCTGTCTGGTGACAACGTCACCTTGAATACCGACCTGTCCGATCCGAATCAGCGGGTCAACATCGACCGGAAGAAGGTGAAAACCATGGAAGTGTCCAAAGTTTCTCCAATGCCGCCGATGCTGCTGAACATGCTGACCAAAGACGAAGTCCTCGATCTGCTTGCTTATGTGCTGAGTGGCGGCGACACAGGTCACGAAATGTTTTCCAAAAACTGATGCCTGTTCGCCCGTGGTATTGGCCCGACAAAGGGCAGCCGGAACGAACCGAGCCTTTCACGTGGATCGTGGAAGGCGTGATCGCTGCATCCTGGTGGCCGGATCCCTATGTCTTTGATTTGTATGACGAGGAGGGAGTGAAAGCTGTCGTAAATTGTTGCGAGTTCGACAACCGGCAGGATGTCCCGGCTCAGTTCGACTACTATCACATCAATGTGCCGGACTATGGCGTTCCGACCGACGAGCAGATTGATCGTTTTTTGGAGATCATGGACGACCACCATGCTCGAAGTGAACCGGTGGTGATCCATTGCGTTGCCGGTTGTGGTCGTACGGGGCAGTTCATCATCGCCTGGTGCGCGAAGGCCGGGTTTATCAAAAAAGGAGAGAATCCGGTGGACTGGATTCGCTCCCGTCGCAAGTGCTGTCTGGAAACGGGCGCTCAGGAGGAATGCGCCCGTCGGCTGACGAAAAAATTTCGTTCTGCCTGACGTTTTCGACACGAAGCGAAGCGGGAATTCGCGGTGGCAAGCGGGCCAATATTGGCCGAAAGGTTCTGCAATGGCAGACACAAAAATCCAAAAGGACTCCGCTTCGGCCCGTGGAATCATTGCGACCAAGCTGGATACTCTCGACGAAAACGTGGAGGAGATGATCCGCGCTCTGGAAGAAGTCCTTCTTTCCACCAACAACGAGCGGCTTGCGAAACTGCTCCCCTGGGTGGGGAACAGCGAAAATCCAGCCGACTTGGATCAGGCAGAGGAAATTGCCGAAGTGTATTCCATCGCCTTTCAATTGCTCGATATGGTCGAAGAGCAGCTGGCCTATGACGCGCGTCACGATCGCGAAATCGCTGTGGGGCCTGAATACGAAAAAGGTATGTGGCCACGCTGTCTGAGCCGACTGGTCAAAGAAGGCTTCAGTGAAAAGCAAATTGCTGATGCCATGCAGCTGGTCCGGGTCGAGCCTGTTTTTACCGCCCACCCAACTGAGGCGAAGCGCCCTAGCGTGAGAGAGCGTCACCGCGCACTGTATGACCGCTTGCTCGATCTGCATGGTCGAGGCATGACCGATCGTCAAAAGGAGCTGGCGCGTGATGAATTTCTGACCGCGCTGGAAGCCCTGTGGAATACCGGTGAGATTCACACCGAGCGCCCTACCGTAGAGCGCGAGTTGCGCAACGTGCTGTTCTATCTGCGCGAAGTGTTTCCGGAAACTTTGGAGACCATCGACACCCGCCTGGAAAATGCCTGGGAAGCTGCCGGTTTGAATGTGGACACTCTGCGCGAAGCCGGCAACGGCCCTCGAATTCGCTTCGGTCTCTGGATTGGCGGCGACCGCGACGGTCACCCCTTTGTAACAGCTGACACTACTCGGGAGACGCTGGCAGAGTTGCGCCGACAAGCGATCAAGTTGTTCCGTCGTGAACTGGCCGAAGTCGCTTATCAGCTGACCGTCACCTCTCCACCGCACGAAGCATCCGAAGCGCTCACCAATCGTGTGACTGAACTCGCCACTGAATTGGGCGGCGAGGGCGACTACATCATGGGGCGCAACCCCGAAGAGCCATGGCGTGCTTTCGGTTACCTTCTGCGGGCGCGGCTCGAGCAGAATGACAATCAAACTGTCGACGAACTCGCAGCGGATCTCGTTATCATGCGGGAATCTCTCGAAGCCATCGGTGCGCATCGACTGGCGACCGACATTGTTGCTCCGCTGGAGAACAAGCTCAAAGCTTTTGGTTTTCACCTCGCTGATCTCGATGTTCGGCAAAACTCTGCGTTTCACGATCGGGCCCTCAGCCAACTGCTGGAAAAAGCTGGCGTTGAGGACGGGGCTTCCTTTGCCGATTGGCCA
The DNA here is from genome assembly GCA_020629815.1 of Verrucomicrobiota bacterium. GTDB lineage: Bacteria > Verrucomicrobiota > Verrucomicrobiia > Verrucomicrobiales > DEV007 > Arctic95D-9. Next base: position 1,337 of record JAHDCN010000289.1, on the reverse strand, counting down.
GAGGAAAAGAGGGTCGAATTCCTAAGCGAAGAACTGGAATCATCCCGACCGTTTCTGCATCCGAATCAATCAGCCGGAGATGAAGCCGACGCCGTTCGCGACTGCTATCGTGTTCTGGCCGACCATCGGGAAAAACGGAGCGGCGGACTCGGTTCGTTAATCGTGAGTATGACTCGCCAGCTTTCCGATCTGTTGATTGTTCACCTTTTCGCACGCGAGTCCGGTCTTACCGTAGACGTTGACGGCCAACCAACCTGTGCCCTGCAAGTGGTGCCGCTTTTTGAGACTCTCGAGGATTTGGATAATGCCGCTGGAATTGTCGATGACTACCTTTCCCACCCGGTGACTCAGCGCAATCACACCGTGACCACCGATCCCGATGCGCCGGTTCAGCAAATCATGCTTGGCTACAGTGACAGCAACAAAGATGCCGGTATTCTTGCCAGTCAGTGGGGGCTGCGCAGTGGTCAGCAGTCGATTGCTGCAGTCGGCGAAAAATACGGAGTGAAGTTCCGATTTTTCCACGGACGCGGAGGAACGATCAGTCGGGGCGCTGGACCGACTAACTGGTTTATGCGGGCGCTGCCTCACGGTTCCCTCGGTGGTGATTTCCGGATGACGGAACAGGGCGAAACCATTGCCAAAAAATACGCCTATCCCGAGAATGCAGCTTATAACCTGGAGTCGCTCGAAGCTTGCGTGACCCGGGCTACGGTCAAACACTTGCTCGGCGAACCCGATGAAGACTTTGGTTTGGATTTGTTTCCCCGCATCGCCGAATCCAGCGAGAAAGCCTATCGCGAGCTCCTCGAAGCAGACGGCTTCATGACCTTTTACCGCCAGGCGACACCGATTGATGCGCTCGAGCTCACGCAGATGGGATCGCGTCCATCGCGCCGAACCGGTGGCGCCAGTCTCGATGACCTGCGTGCTATTCCGTGGGTATTCAGTTGGACACAGGCACGGTTTTATCTGCCTGGCTGGTATGGAGCAGGAACTGCGCTGGAAACGATTCGCAAAGAGCAGCCGGAGGGCTATCAAAATTTGTGCGAAACGATCCGCCAATCCACCTTTGCCCGTTACGTTTTCACCGGAATTGAAACCAATCTGATCAGCTCGAATCTCGAACTGATGCGCGAGTATGCGAAGTTGGTGAAAGAGGAAGATGTCCGCGAGCGGTTCATGAAGATGATCGAAACCGAGCACCAATTGCTTCGGGATCGTCTGGAAGATTTGTTCCCTCGCTCGATCGAAGAACGCCGTCCCCGCTATGCGAAAACGTTAATCATTCGCGAAGAACCGCTTCGGACCCTGCATCGTCAGCAAATCGAGCTGCT
>JAHDCN010000288.1 GCA_020629815.1 Verrucomicrobiota bacterium | reverse complement strand
CAGGCAAACCGATTCCGCAGATTTCACCTACCCTCCGCCCGGAGTTCGCAAGGCATACGATTCCCCAACTCACCACCCAGCACTAACGAACATGGCCACAATCTATCGGTTTCCCATTTGCGTTTGGAACAGTGGAAAAGACGCTGTGACGGTTCGCCTTGTGGACGATGGATACGATGACGTCTCGATTACAGCGGAGTCGAAAAAGGATGCGATTGCTCAGATCAAGGAGTATCTGCAATACCTCGCCAAGGTCGATTCGTGGAAGTTGTTCGAACCGGATTTTTTCGATCCGGAAATGCGAGTCCTGAAATTTTCAGTGATACCGGAATACCACGTCGGCCGCCGCAAATATCCCTGCCGCGAAGCCTTTCCGTTCCGCATGCCCTGCGTGATCGGCAAGCGCAAAGCAGGCTCACCGATTGGCTACATTCCTACACTGAATCAGTTCTTCGACTACCACCGGGAAGACAGTTTCGAGAAGCTGGCGGTGCACATCGCTCAACGCAATCTCTCAGGAAAAACGCCGGCGGTTCTCGCTCAATCACTGGCACCATCTGAGGTCGAGATTGAACAGATCAGTGTGACGCTGAAGGACGCTCCGAACCGGTCTCACTGGGAACGGGAGCTGCAACCTCTTTCCGTTGTCGCCGACCATTTAGGATCGCAGCGTTTCAAGAAGCAGGCCCGGACCTGGGAGCGGGAAAAGGAGCTGGAAGCGATCGCCCGTTTACTTGGGGAAGAGTCCAACAGCCTTTGCCTGGTTGGCCCGTCCGGTTGTGGCAAAACTTCGCTACTCATCGAGGCGGCGCGCAAAATTGAGCGGGAAAATTCTTCGAAGGAAAATGAAAAGCGACGCTTCTGGATGACCAACGGCTCGCGTCTGATAGCGGGTATGCGTTGGCTGGGCCAATGGGAGGAGCGTCTCGAAGAAGTCATTCGTCAGCTGGCAGGAATCGATGGCGTTTTGTGCGCCGAAAGCCTCTCCGATCTCACCCGGCTGGGCGGCGAAAATGCGGAGGATAGCTTGGCGGCATTTCTGCTCCCATACTTGCAACATGGTGAACTTCGATTGGTCGTCGAAGCAACCCCGGAAGAATTCGCCGCCTGCGAACGCGCCTTGCCCGGCCTTGTCGATCAGCTGCAGGTGATCAAGCTGGAGGCCTTCACCAACGATCAGGCGCGGACGATTCTCGAGCGTGCTGCAGAGACTCACACTCGCAACGACAACGTCAATTTCACCCCGGCTGCTGCGTCGCGGGTCCACTCACTTTTCAAACGCTTCCAACCCTACGTAGCGTTTCCCGGCAAGGTTTTGGGATTCGCATCAGCGCTGGTCGATGAGACGCTGAATCGCGCGGAGCATGATCCTGTCATCGGCGTCCGTGACGTGGAAGATCACTTTGCAGAATACTCGGGGCTTCCCCAGTCGCTGACTCACAGCGATGCGGCATTCGATCACGAAGGTTTGGTGAACTACCTTTCCTCTCAGGTTTTGTCGCAGGAGGAAGCAGTCAACACCACGAGCCGGGTGGTAGCCAAATTTGCTGCCGGCCTAAACGATCCGGGACGCCCGATTAGTGTGATGCTGTTTTGTGGACCAACCGGCGTAGGAAAAACTCAGATGATTCGATCACTGGGAGAATACCTGTTTCCAAATCGGCCGGAAGGCGAACGGGTGATCCGGCTCGATATGAGTGAATATGCGGGCGGCGATGCATCGATTCGACTACTCGGCCACCCCTACGGCGAGCCTTCGGACTTGATCAAACAGGTGCGCGCCAATCCGTTTTCCATCCTGCTGCTCGATGAAGTGGAAAAGGCGGATGACGAGGTATTCGATATTTTTCTCAATGTCTTTGAAGAAGGTCGCTTGACCGATCCGCTCGGACGCATCACCTCTTTCCAAAGCTGCCTGATTGTCATGACTTCCAACCTCGGAGCGGGCGCAAGCGGTAGCATCGGCTTCGCCAACAGCGACAACTGGGAAACCAGAAGCAGTGAAATTGATCGTAGCGCTGTGCTGAATTTCTTCCGTCCGGAATTTTTTAATCGCCTCGATCAGGTTGTGTATTTCCAACCTCTCGATCGCAAAACAATCGAGCAGATCACGATCAAAGAGCTGGAGGCAATCAACCAACGCGAAGGCCTCGAAGAGCGCGGACTGGAATTGTACGTCGAACCGTATCTCGTCGAAGACCTCGCGAAACGCGGCTTCGATCCGGTCTACGGTGCTCGTCCCTTGCAGCGCTCGATCGAAGAAATCCTCACCCTGCCTTTTGCTCGATGGCTGAGTGAAAACAAGGTGAAGTCCGGCGATCGAATCGTGGCCGTGAAGGTCGGCGACGAGGTCGAATTTCAGGTGGAAGAGTAGCCACTATTTTTGATCGGGGAGTGCCGAAGCCGAATAGGTTTTCTTCAAATATCCCAAGAACGAAAGTAACGCCCGGCTCTGAAAGCGGTCTGGATTGATCAACAAAGAAATCGTTCGTTGCGGCCGCGGCTCGGCAAACCGCCGATAAATTCGCTTTTCACTGCTATCGATGTTCCTCGCCATATCTGGAATGATAGAAATACCGTGCTCCAGGGATACCAGCTCCTGAACTGTGGCAAGCTGACTGGTGCGCTCAATCGAAATCGGATGCACCGATTCGCGCTGGCAAAACGTCTCCACTTGATCAGAGAGGCAATGCTCCTTGCGCAACATCACGAAGGGGATCTCCTGCAGGTCCTGAACCGAAATCTCTTCACTCTCGCCCAATGCATGACCGGAGGGCAGAACCAGAAATAACTCCTCATCGAAAAGCGGATAACTTTTCAAATTCTCAATCGGATAGGGCAGCGCAATAATCGCCGCGTCGAACTCCCCTCTTTTGCTGCCTTTAACAATCGATTCGCTGGTCGACTCGGTGACAGAAACTTTGATCTCCGGATACTCACTGGAAAACCCTGTCAGCAACCCTGGCAGAAAAAACGGTGCGATAGTAGGAATAGCTGCCAGCCGAATATGGCCGATATTTTCCCCTTCGGATATTTCGCGAAAGGCATCCTCGACCAAAGATAGGATCTGCTTCGCCTTGGGGAAAAACGTCTCTCCAGCAGGTGTCAAAATTACCTGGCGGGGTTGGCGGTCAAACAATGGCTGACCAATCTGGATCTCCAACTTTTGAATCGAACGACTTAGCGCTGATTGGCTCAGCCCCAATTCCTCAGCTGCCTTAGTAAAATTTCCAGCTCTGGCCACAGCTATGAAGCCCTGAAGGTGATGAAATTCGAAATCCGGAAACATTTTCACAGATTATCTACATGCACGCGACGCATCGCAAGCATTCCCCGAACGCATTGGTGTGTTTTTGCGAATTTTGCCAGACTACGTGTCTATGAAAAATCGCTTATTACCAACCACTCTTGCAGTGACGGCACTTGGCGCGGGCTTCGGTTTCGCTCAGGAAGCCGAATTCGGCAAGTGTCCGGTCATGGGGAAACCCGCCGGTGAATACCGCCACACCGCTGCCAGCTCTCTTTCCAATAGTGACTGGTGGCCCAACTCGTTGAACCTGAAAATCCTTCACCAAAACTCCGTCAAAGCGAATCCACTTGGCGAGAATTTTGACTACGCTGAGGAATTCAAGAAGCTCGACCTCGCTGCGCTGAAAAAAGACATCGAGAAAGCCCTGACCACCTCACAAGACTGGTGGCCGGCTGACTACGGTCATTATGGTCCCTTGATGATTCGTCTCGCCTGGCACAGTGCCGGAACCTACCGGGTCGCCGATGGACGCGGTGGTGCCTCCGACGGTACGATCCGTTTTGCCCCGCTTAACAGCTGGCCGGATAATGGCAACCTTGACAAAGCCCGTCGCCTGCTGTGGCCGATCAAGCAAAAGTATGGCCAGAAAATTTCCTGGGCTGACCTGATGGTGCTCACCGGAAACGTCGCTCTCGAATCCATGGGCTTCAAAACTTTCGGCTTTGCCGGTGGTCGTGAAGACGTATGGGAACCACAGGAAGACATTTTCTGGGGACCGGAAACCGAGTGGCTCGGCGACA
>JAHDCN010000287.1 GCA_020629815.1 Verrucomicrobiota bacterium | reverse complement strand
CAGGCGTCGCTGTATCACGCGCTGTCTGATTGATTTTTTTGCCTGCGGCAAAATTCGATAAGACAAAAGTATATGGATAATTCCAAACCCGCTCCGGGGGAGCTCCTGGAGCTGTGCGACTCGATCCATCCAGAGGATGGCGTATCGCCCAAGCAAATCAGCAAGCGGAATCAACGTTCTCGCAAGACGGCTCGTTCCCAATACCGCCAGCGGCAGTTGTGTCGTCAGGTGCGGATGGGGGTAGACGATGCTCTGTCCGGTGACTGCGCCGATCCCTTGTTGTCCGATCTCGTTACGATTGATGTTCGCCCTGTCGCTGGCTCTTCTGTGTTGGAAGCCACGTTGGTGACATCGGAGCGCGACATCGAAACAATCAACCAGATTCAGAATCGTCTGGTCGCGGCCAAAGGCTGGATTCGTTCCTCCGTGGCTCTGGTTATTACCAGAAAACGCGTCCCGGAAATTCGTTTCCGGGTGATTGCGGACGAGATGAAATAGCTAAGCGCAAACGGCAGGGGGCCGATCAGGTCTCCTGCCGTTTTTAGCCTCCGATCAAAGTCAGAGCCGGAGCGAGTGGATCAACTTCGCTTTCTGCTTTTCCCCAAAGGAAAATCGCGCAGCCTAAAACGGCAACGCCATACACAAGCCCTGCAAACGCGAGCAGGTGATAGCGGCGCTTGTCTTTCAGCACCCAGTTGATCTGATCTCTCATCAGGTAGGGAAGTCCCACCCAGAACATTCCGATCACCGCTCCAACATAGGCGAGAGCTACGATGAGCAGCCTGGATTCAGGATCTTTCAGAAAAGCCGAAGTCAGAATCGGAGCAGCTGCCAAAATCAGGAGAAAACCTGCAGCGCGCACAGCAAGGAACTCCTTCACATAGTGAATCACCCCGAAGCAGCCAGCGATTAGGATCACTTGAACCGCACGTTCGATTTTGAAAAATTCGCCGAGATCCATGCAGCTCCAAATCAGGAAAGTCCAGGCGAAGCCGATGATGACCAGCACAATGCCGATCTTTTCGTTTCGCGGGAATTTCTTCAGAAACGGCCCGACCAGATTGGGCTGAAATATCGCAATGGCATGTGAAACGATCAGCCAAACGCCGACGATGATTCCCATAGTCCGGAGCGGTAGCCCGGGACGGTAGAGCATTTCGTAGAGGTCCTGAAACATAGCGGCGCGTTGAGCGGAGAACCTTGCGCGTTTTTGGGCGCAAGCAACCTTTATTCATAGCCTGCAACCGCTTCGGTGTATGTGCTGCAAGGACGTGTGGGACACATGTCCAAACCTCTTGCGCTCGATTGGGAATGGTAGGGATGTGTGTCCTCACGCATCCGTAGTCGACTGGTTGCGTCGGGCTTGTTCAGATTGATGAGTGACGATTGATGATCGGTAATTTTTGAAGTAACCGGAAGACGTCGATCTCAAGCACTTCAACAATCATCATTCGCCATTCGGAAATCACCAATCCGCGCTGGCTTCGGCGGATAGGCTCCGCGGACGCGTGGGACACGCGTCCCTACCTCTTGCGCTCGATTGGGAATGGTAGGGATGTGTGTCCTCACGCATCCGCGGTCGACTGGTTGCGGCCGAGCTTGATCTGCTACGGCTGTGTAGCGGAATTTGCGAAAAATTCCGACAATTAACTGGTTGGCTAGAATCAACTCAAAACCGCATCGCCATATAGAGTATGACCAGTGGTTTCGTTGATTTTCACATCGAACAATTCGCCTGCCATTCGCTGCGCATCACCGTCGAAAATGACGATGCGGTTGGTGCGGGTTCGCCCGGAGAGGCGTTCTTCGTTGTAGCGACTGGGGCCTTCGCAGAGAACTTCCTGGGTGGTGCCGACCATGGCTTCGTTTTTACGGATGACGATAGAATTCACCAACTTCAACAAATCCTGATTGCGCTCCTCTTTGACCCGCTCCGGAAGCTGCTCTTCCATTTCTGCGGCTGGTGTATCCTTTCGCGGTGAGTAGCGGAACACAAAGGCTTGATCAAACTGCACGTGCTCGACCGCCTTTTTCGTTTCCAGGTAGTCTTCCTCTGTTTCGCCCGGGAAACCGACAATGACATCGGTAGAGATAGCGATGCCGGGGCGGGCTTCTTTCATCTTATCGCAGATCTCGATGAAGCGCTCCGCCTTGTAGGGGCGACGCATTTTTTTCAAGATCCGGTCAGATCCGGACTGCATCGGGAAGTGAACGTGGTCCACCAGCTTCGGCAGGTAGGTGAAGGCCTCAATGACATCCTCTTTGTAGCCGATCGGGTGCGGCGAGGTAAAACGGATCCGCTTGATGTCTTCGATTTCGTGGACTGCCTCCAGCAACTGCACGAAGGGACTCTTGCCATCGACTTTGGGAAATTCGTGGCGACCGTAGAGATTGACGATCTGGCCGAGCAGGGTGACTTCGCGCACACCTTTGTCGGCAAGACGTTTGCATTCGTCGACAATTTCCGAAATGGGGCGTCCACGCTCCGGTCCACGTGTGTAGGGAACGATGCAGAAACTGCACTTCATGTTGCAGCCCTGCATGATGCTGACGAATTCGCTCACCGGGTAATCTTTGTCGATGTGGTCGCGAATTGTGTTTTGGGAATCCTCTTCCAGATCGATATCGACGATGGGATTGACCAGGCTGTCCATCCGCGCCTCTTCCTTTTGCGCCATCAAATCGACCACGTGATCGACTACTTTGTGATATTTTTGCGTCCCGGCGACCAGATCGACGTGCGGCATTTTCTCCACCAGCTCGGCCCCGCGACTCTGAGCCATGCAGCCGAGAAATCCATAGACCAGATTGGGCTTGTTGCGACGGTATTTGGCCATGTGCCCCATACTGCCGATAGCCTTTTGCTCTGCCTGATCGCGCACCGAGCAGGTATTCATCAAGACCACGTCGGCATCATCCGGCTGGGCGGCTATGGTAAAGCCCCGCTCGACGAACATTTGAGCGACTTGCTCGGAGTCGCGTTCGTTCATTTGGCATCCGTAGGTTTTCAGAAAAACTGTGGGCATCTGTCTGGCAAAATTTTTGGCTGGCGCGAAAGGTAGCTGCTTTTATCATGGAAACAAGGGAGGGACCGGGTATTTTCTAGGGAATGAGCGACGAAGAAAAACCGGAAGAAACCGAATTGGTTGCCGAATCAGCGGAAACGCCGGAATCCCAAACCACGGAAGAGGTTCCGCCGATCGAAAAGGTGAAAGGGATTTTGCTGTTGTTGTTGGTCGGCGCTGTCCTGCTGTTGTTTTTGGTTTTCGTTCCTAAATGGCTGGATCAGTACGCCGGGAAGATTACTGACGGAATCACGGGCACGATTGATGGAGCTATGGGAGCAGAGACGGGTGAGCAGGAAGAGCCTGACAAAGCCGATCAGAAGTCAGAGAGCCCGGAAGCCGATTCAGAAAAGACGGATCAGGCAGAGGGAGTAGCTGCCACGAAAGGTGGGCATAGCGTCGCTTCTGTGAAGAAGCAGCTGACTGCGGCTCTGGGAGGCAAAGAGCGTGTCGAGGTGCGCTTCGTCGCGATTCCTGAAAAGCAGGACAAGATGGTGGCTGCATTGAAGGGCTACGATGGCGAAGGCGGCAGTCGTTTGTTTGAGCTGTTTTTCGATAAGGACGAATATGGGCGCTTCGTTCCGGCCGATACCCGGACCAATCGCGAGATGTTGGAATCCGCCTTGGAAGGTGTCGATACAGAGACCGGCCGTGTGATTATCTGGCCTGAATGACTGGCTGGAATCCGGCTAGTCCGGAAGTGTAAAGACGACAAAAGCAAAAATGAACTTCACTTGGCTTTATTATTTGGATATACGTAGGGATATATCGGTTGTTTATTCAGGCTGAGTATTTAGGAATTCTAAAATGAAATTTCACGTAGTCGGTTTCGGTTTTACTGTGTTTGTAACCAAGGAGTTGCGAAAGGTGGTTGAGCCTAAATTTGCATCACGAACGAGTGGCGTATATCATTTTACGTTCCTGTAATACTACTGTTGGACGAAAAACGCTTCGCGTTAAAAACCTAGTTCATCATTATTTGGTAA
>JAHDCN010000286.1 GCA_020629815.1 Verrucomicrobiota bacterium | reverse complement strand
GTTCACTGTCAGCCAGCAGATTGACGGTTGCTTCCTCGTCTTCGGTAATTTTGAAAGGGTCATCATTCGGAGGAGTAGGCTGATGAGGCTGCGGTTCGGGTTCTGGCGCAGGACCATGGCCTGTTGGTTCGGGCTCAGGATCAGTTTGGTGGCTGTTGAGAACAGCGCTCTGCTCTTTTGCTGCGGGAGCGCTTTCGGTAGTCTCAGACAAAGAAGCAAAACGAACCACAGGTTGCTCAGCACTTTTTAGGTAAACTTTTTCCTCGGAGCCTTCCGAAGAACTGCGGCTCTCAGTCTGGCCGCTTTCCTCTGCACCGGAGAAGTCATTACTGCCAGCAGAACCGGTAAGCGGTTCGGTGGAACCGGTTCCCTCACCAAACGAAATCGTTTCAGTGTTGGAAAACTTCATCAGACTGAAGTCACCAGCAGGCAGATTACCGACACCGAAAGAACCCAGTTCTTCCAGACCATCGCTGGATTGATTGAGGCTGACGGTGATTTCCTCCGAGGCATCCTGAAGGGAGTAGAAATCCTGCAGAGTGACTTGCTCTCCATCCGGGAAAAAGAGATCAAGATTAAGATCGCTCGGACATACTTGGACTTCAGCAGGCAAGCCATTCTCGTCGATGACGGCGACATCGTCACCGGGCTGGACGTCCAGCACAGTGTTGTGTTCCACCTCATGGCGGATTTTTGCCCCGTTGGGGCGCGTGATTACCACGTAGTACTTCATGTTTGTGTTGTTTTTGGGGTTGGGGCCGGAGGGCACTCGTCTTCAAAGACCAGAGACCTCTCGGCTTTGCTTATTCAGAAATTCAAATTCTCTTTTTTGTCGTTTTGAGATGGTTATTTGACTCCTTAAATCACCGCAGAAGCTGCTGCTGCAGCCGCATCGTCTTCACCAGTTCCAGGAAGTGAACCACCTTCACTCGAAGCGTCGGGTAATGCTTCGCAATCGGCGCACTCATCTAGAATGGACAAATCTGCCTCTGAAGAGCCCGGATCCTCACTTAGATCAGTTGTCGCGCCATCTGTGCCGATAATTTCGAAGCTCTCCGACTCCTCATCTCCGATCAGGTCATCGATTGTGGTATCCGTATCGATGTCGGGTGGAAAGATTCCGGTGCCTGTGTTCTGTTCGTTGGTTCCCTCTTCCTCCGGTAGCTCCGGCTTTTTCAATGTAATGGTCGCTGTATCCGTTCCGCCATTTCCATCAGAAATTGTGTAAGTGAAAGTTGTCGTATCGCCGTGAGGAATTGGCGAATTAGAGTCGTCGAAGTTGACTGTTCCATTCGGGTTGATGGAAATGGTGTTACCATCTGGCAAGGTTATACCTCCGGTTTCGGTAACATTCTGTCCGTTCAGTGCAATGATCGTCAGTGAATCGCCATCTGCATCGGAATCGTTTCCAGTGATATCCAGATTATTGAAATCACATCCGCCCGTTGTATCTCCTGCCTCCACTCGCACTCCATCAAGTGCCACATATTCTGTGCTCCGCCCCGGACTTAGTGGATCACCATCGTCATCCGCGAAAAACTGCAATCTCTGTGTGGTACCATCCGCGACAAAGGTCATTTCGACTTCCTGCCACACTTGATTTCCTTCGCCCAGGTAGGGCATCGTAGGAGAGAATTGTTCTGACCCGCCAAATTGCACCCTCCACCCTGTCTCTTCTCCAATTGGAGTGGTGCCCTCAATTCCGGCATTAGCCATGTAAAACTTAATCGTGTAGGTCTCACCGATAGTCAGTCCGGTAATGTCGGTATAAAGCGCTTCGCCGCCGGTAGTCCAGTTTCCCGCTGCTACAAATACTCCGCCGTCTGGAGATGCGGGCATTCCGTCCGCTAAGCCACCCCAAACTCCGGTGCCTGTGGTCGTCATATTCAGCCACGAATCTGCACTTCCTTGACCGTTCACCCATCCACCCGCTGTCACGTTGCTGTTAAAACGGTCATTACTGGCGACACCTGCCAAGTCTTCAAAAGTGCCATCCACTTCAATCAAATTAGGCGGTTCGAGGGTGCATTCAAAACAACCATCTTCAGCTTTTGGGCCTTCATTTGTATCTTCAATACAAACTGTCACTGTCGCCGTATCGGTTCCTCCCTTACCATCACTAACTGTGTATTCGAAGGTAGCCATACCGAAGAAACCCTCTTCCGGGGTAAAAGACACGCTCCCTTCCGAATCCAGCGCCACGGTTCCAGTAGAGGCAGCCCCTACTCCGATAATAGTCAGCGGGTCGCCATCGACATCGCTATCATTACCCAAAAGATCAGTAGCCGTTACCGAAATAGGAAATTTGTCGATCGCGAAGACCTTGTCGTCGCTCGCAGCAGGTGGATCATTTTGAGGTAAAACCTCGATGCAAACAGTAGTTGTAGATGTCTCTCCGCTCGGATCTTTAATGGTGTAGGTAACCGTGTCTTTCCCGTGAAAGTCTGGATCAGGCAAATAGCACAACGATCCGTCAGCTGCGATTACCACTGTTCCATTGTCTGCAACCGCCTCACAAACCTCCAGCGGATCACCCTCGGGGTCACAATCATTGGCCAGCACATCAATCTTGATTTCGGTATCTTCCAATCCGAAAGCCGTGTCAGGCTTTGCCTCTGGCGGTCCTTCGTCTGATCCGCAAATGTTGATCTTGATTGTGGATACCACCGTTTCACCGCTAGTCCCGATGGTTGTGTAACTAATTTGGTCACAAGCCATCTCTCCATCACCCAGATCTTGATAACTATCACTGGGGTCGTAACAAATTGTTCCGTCTTCCCCAACAGTTACCTTTGCACCATTCTGCAAATAGATAGTTTCACCTGGACAAACTGGAATGCCATCAATTGCGAAGACCATTGCATTGCCAAGTTCGCTGCCTTCCAGAATATTAAATTTTGCAACGTCATCCTCATCGATCTTTACCTCATCCGGAGCCACGCCAAAATATTGGCCCTCACCTCCTTCACTTTCCGTTGGAGGCGAATTGAAATGCGATTCCTGGTCAGCTGCATTCGAATGGGACTCGGCTACGGTTTGCGCCTCGTGCTGTCGCGAAATGGAGGAAGAGCTTAAACTTTTGGAAGTGAATGATTCGCCACTGTCTGAGCCTGTCGGGATTCCCGGTAATTCTTCAAGAGGTTGACCGGCTCCTGTACCGGGCTCCTGAAAATCGACATTGGACAATCGAAGAAGGGAAAACTCCCCGGCGCTGGTTACATTGCCCAACCCATAGGCAGTTAGCTCGGTGTTCTCAGCCGAAGATGTGTCATTAAGGTAGAGGTTCACTGGCTCCGCTTCTGGATCTGAGAAAAAACCCTGCACCAGTATCTCTTCACCATTGAGAAGTTCGACCTGAAGGTCATTGCCGACTCTGCTTAAGTCGACCTTGGCTGGCCTTCCAGCTTCATCACTAAAAAGAATTTCGTCGCCGCTCGAAGGTGCAATTACCAAACGATCATCAGCTTCAATACGACTAATTTGACCTGCTGTATCTTTCGATACTATGTAATATTTCATATAAGGGGAATCTAGGGGGGGATTAAAATTAACATAATTATTATAAATTTCAAAATTTTATATTAGGTTTCGTGAGAAAACAAAAAGGCCTGCCCGGTTTCCCGAGCAGGCCTTTCTTGGTTAATTTTCTGATTCAACAGGGTTAGGTCAATGACCCAACCCTGTTTGGTTTTGTTTAGCTCATCGCTGCGGCAGCTGCTGCAGCCTCGTCTTCGCCAGCTGTAGGATGCATTGATGCACCTCCTTCGAGGACCTCGTCTTCACAACAGCAGCAGGCTTCGCAATCTTCGAGGAGTGCTTTGTCTGCTTCTGCTACTGGCCCTTCTTCGCGCAGCATCTCGAGCGGAATTTCTCCCTCGCTGATGATCTCGGAATAACCGAATTCTGCGTCAGCTGCGATACCAGTTGAACCATCTGTATAGTTCACAGTCGCTTCACCGTGAACAAACACGTCTCCTTCAGCAGCTTCGTAAGACTCACCGTCACTCTTCAGCTCAATGCTGTCGATTCCGGCTTCGGCCAGACCTACCAGCTCTCCTTCGC
>JAHDCN010000285.1 GCA_020629815.1 Verrucomicrobiota bacterium | reverse complement strand
TCTCCGTCATTTTCCACGTTCTCACAAATGGTATCAATGGCGGATCTGTCGGAAAATTCGAGGTAGCGTCCGAGAGCGTAGCCCATCACTTTTCGAGCCACGGCGCGGCGGAACTGTTCTTCCTTATCGGTGAGAATGTAGTTTTTGAGATCATCGAGGTTGGTGATCTTTTGGCCGGTCTTGAGTTGAGTCGTGGGATCGATGGTCACTTCCTGATGATCTTTGTGGACCAGTAGATCCCGGTCTCCTTCGCGCCACTGACCGAGGGCATTGTAGTTTTCAAAAGCGACGCCCCAGGGATCGATCTCGGCGTGGCAATCGCGGCAGCTTTCGACCTCGGCGTGAGCGACGAGTCGTTCTTTGAGTGAAAGCAAAGATTCATCCTTGGCTTCGGGTTCAGGCAGGTCGGGAACATTCGGCGGCGGCGGAGGAGGAGGATCATCCAGCATACGCTCCAGCACCCAGACGCCGCGCTTGATGGGATGCGTCTCGGCTCCGGTTGAATTGCCAAACAGCATGCTCGCATGGGTCAGTAGACCACCGCGGCGATCTTCTTTGGCCACTTCGTGTGCCTGAAAACCGCCACCACTGACGCCGGGGACTCGGTAGTGGCGAGCCAGGGCTGGAGTCAGCATGGCAAAATCGGATTCGATGAAGTTGGTAATACTGAGGTTTTCCGCCAGGACATGATGCAGAAACTGAATCGATTCCTGCTCGAAAAGGTCCTTGGTTTTCTCCTCGAAGTCACTGAAGTATTCCGGGTTCACCGCCAGTCGACGGATGCCCGAAAGGTCGAGCCACTGAGCGGCGAAGTTCTCCGAAAATCCGACGGCTTTGGGATCAGCCAGCATGCGTTGGACCTGAGCTAAAAGCACGGCCTTATCTTTCAGCTGACCTTTTTCTGCCAATGCAAACAGCTCGTCATCGGGCATAGAGCTCCATAGAAAGTAAGAGAGTCGCGACGCGAGTTCGTAGTCATTCAGCTCCCGCTTTTTTTTATCCGAAGCCGGCTCCGAATGCATGAGGAAATGCGAAGAACACAGCACCGCAGTCAGCGTTGATATTAGAGTTGCCTCAAAACTGGGCTCCCGGTCCCGCAGCCGCTTAAACAATTCGACCTTTCGCTCAACTTCATCTTCGGAGACCGGGCGGCGGTAGGCCCGTTTCATGAACGGGGCGAGAATCTCAGCGACATAGATTTCTTCGTTCTCGCGATTGGGCGAGTCGATTAGAATGGCCTGCTTTTGAGGTGCGGGCCACGCCTCGAAATGATTCCCGGTGATTTCGACCCAGTCAATTTGCAGCTTAGGCAACTCTTCGTATGTCAGCTGAGAAGTTCCCCGGCGAAAATCGTTAAAGATCCGAAAGTAGGAGGGGCGACCGGCCTTGTTCGACTGAAACGGAAAGTTGGCTCCGTGAACAACGAACTCATAGGTTTGCGGTTTAGTGGATCGGATCTCCACATTGGCCGCTTCCTTTTGGTCTGAAGTTCCCGCTCCGCGAAACGCTCCCAACTCAAAAGACAATCGGGGCCAGGTGTCGCCTTTGCCCGGAATCGCCGAAGCGTGAATCTTCACCAGCACCGGGGCGTCGTAGGGCACTTCATACATTTCCACGCGAAACTCCGGCTGAAAACCGGAACGGCCATCGCCCCGTGCCCCGCCCATTTTCCGGTCGGCAGCAAAAGGGTCCCCGATCTTATCGATCTTCCGGTTCCCCGCCAAGATGATGCCGTTCCCACTCGGTGTCATTTCGCCGTGATCGAGTTGGAATTTACCCCGGGCCGTATTGCCTTCGCTCTGGAAGTCCTTCGCGGAAAAACTGTAACTGATCGAAGGCGCGCGGGGCCTGCGTTGACGTTTCGCGGGCTTTTCCCCTTTGGCCAGCTTCGCTTTTTCGGCCTCCAATTTTGCCTGATACTCTTCCAGCTCTTTCTGCTGCTTTAAGAAATCAACATAGCCCTTCTCCGGTTCAACCCGAACGAAATACGGAGTCGGCTTTTCCTCTGGAGCCAGAATGATTCGGCTCAGTGCAGCCCGGGCGATACGTTCAAAATATTCGAGATGCAGAGCTGATGTCCCGAGCACTGTGCTGTTGTTTTTGAAGCCTTCGTGGGCAGAACCTTCCGGTGGTAAATCGCCGGCGAAATCCAGGTCGAGTCCAAGCAAGTCACGCAAGGTGTTATTGTATTCGTAAGCAGTCAGTCGGCGCATCACATTCCGCCCGCCAGTCGATCGCTGTGCTTCCATCGCCTCTCGCAGCGACGCAGTAAGTGCATCCACGACGGCACGCCTTTCCTCAGGTGTCGGTTGCTTGTCCGCATCTTCCGGCGGCATTTCACTCACGTTGATCAGGTCGAGCGTTTCCTGCCACATGTCCGCGTCTGAACCGTTCACCAAATCCGGATCAAGGGTGTCGAACCTCAGCTTCGCCTTCTGTTTTTCCGGTCCATGACAGCTGATGCAATACTTGTCCAAAAACGGTCGAATCTCTTTTTTGTAATCTCCTGCTTTTGCGGAGAAAGAAAAAAGGCAGACACCCAAAGCCACTACGATCAGCTGTGATGTTGTCTGGCCACCCCACGACCACAAACCTGCGCTGCGCAGTCTTGCGAATTTCGGCTGATTGAAGGAAATCTTTGGATCCATCGGATAATAGGCAAATGTCCGAAGAGCACATTTGCTCAACGTCTTTATGAAAATTCGTTTCCGGATGAAGGCAAGGTAGGGAATCGAGGAGAAATAAAAAAGAGTCGTCAGGAAAGATTCAGGCGCTACGATCATCAGCGATGAAGCCTTTTGCGATTGCCGCCCTATTTCTGTTGGTGTTCAGCCTCACTACCAGTGTTTTTTCGGAGGAGAAACGTCCGAATATTCTTTTCATCTACACCGACGATCAATCCCACCGGACGGTGAGTTGCTACGAAGAAGCCTACCCGTGGGTAAACACACCGAACATCGATGCCCTCGCTGAGGCTGGCGTTCGTTTCACCCATGCCTATGTCGGAACCTGGTGCATGCCTTCGCGCGCAACCATGCTCACCGGGCATCACCAATACGGCGTCGAGTCGATGCGTATGGAGGGCACCTACCCCGGCAGTGTTTACGATCCGAAGAAGTGCCCCTTCTGGCCCAGCGTGTTTCGGAAAAATGGCTACACCACCGCTCAGATTGGAAAATGGCACACAGGCATCGACAGCGGCTTCGGTCGTGACTGGGATCACCAAATGGTCTGGAGCCGGCCCAAGTATCCCGAGAATGCCGGCAATTATTTCGACGACCAAATCATCGAAGTCGACGGCGTGAAGAAACGCATCTCAGGCTACACCACCGATTGGTATACCGACCGTGCTGTCGATTTCATCGAAGGAAAAAACCGGAAGGCCGATGCGCCTTGGTATTTGTGGCTGTGTTATGGCGCTGTCCACGGACCTTTCACCCCGGCCGATCGCCACAAGGAGAGTTATGCCGATGCCGAGGTTCCTGAGCCCGCCGACATCTATCCCGACCAGCCGACCCGGGAGGGCAAGCCGCGCTACGTTCGTGAGCGCAGCCGTTGGTTCAAAAACAAAGACGGCGTCGCCGAGTTGGAATCCGGAGTCAAACAGCGCACGGTCAAAAACGCTCCGCTTCACGGCAACACCTTGCAGGATTGGGTGCGACAGTATCACCAGGGCGTTCTCGCCATCGATGATGCAGTCGGTCGCCTGCGCAAAACTCTGGAAGATAGCGGACAGGCCGAGAATACCCTGGTCGTTTTTGCAGCGGATCAGGGAATTGCCTGGGGCCAGAAGGGTTTTCAGCAAAAGATCGCACCCTACGACGCCAACATTCGCGGACCGCTGATCATGAGTTTTCCCGGTCGTTTCCCGGCTGGAAAAGTCTGCCCGAAACCCGTCGGCGGAACGGATCTACCTCCAACCTTTTTCTCTATCGTTGATCTGCCTTTGCCCTGGAAAATGCACGGTCACGATCTGACTCCACTGTTGAAAAATCCGGAGCAGGATTGGGAGCATCCGGTGCTCACTGTCCTCACTGGCGAAAAATACGGATCCGACACCGACATCATTCCGACCGATCCCGAA
>JAHDCN010000284.1 GCA_020629815.1 Verrucomicrobiota bacterium | reverse complement strand
GATGAGGCGCGGGCGATTGCTGAAGTGGCCGATGAGTTTGGCAGTGGCCGAACCCGACTGACGATTTTTCAAAACCTGATTATTCCGGATATCGCGACGGTCGAGATCGACAAGGCGAAGGCGAAATTGGCCGAAGCCGGGCTGACCTGTGAGGCGAGCTTCATCCGTGGCGGTGTTGCAGCCTGTACGGGAAACCGCTACTGCAAATTTGCCAGTTCGGACACCAAAGGCAACGCCATCGATCTGGTCGATTATTTGGAAACGAAAATCACGCTCGATCAGCCGCTCAACATCCACGTCACCGGTTGTCCGCATTCCTGCGCGCAGCATTACATCGGTGACATCGGCCTGCTGGCCTGCAAGGTTCCGGTCGAGGGAGAGGAAGAACCGGTAGAGGGATATCACGTATTTGTCGGCGGTGGTTTCGGGGCGAAAAAGAAACGTCTCGGTCGTCAGCTTTTCAAAAGCATCGCCGCTGGTCCGGATCTGAACAGCAAGGTCGAAGCTCTGTTGCGGGGTTACTTGGCGGAGCGGGAGAAGGAGGAAACGTTTCTCGATTTCACCACGCGTCATGACATCGAGGCTTTGGTCGAATTGGCAGAGCAGCACTTTGAGGAGGGCGTCGCCGCATGAGCGAAGCGACGCTGCGGACGCTCGTCGATGAGCTGTTGCTCGATCAGCAGCAGCTCACCGCTGTCGAGCGATTTTCGCAGCGTTATGAAAAGTCTACCGGCCCGGTTCAGGAGAAATTTTATCGTGATCTGATCCCGATTCGAAAACCGGGAACCGGTGAGCAGTATGCTTTCGAAGTCGATCTCGATGCCTGCAGCGGTTGCAAAGCCTGCGTGTCCGCCTGCCACAGTTTGAATGGCCTCGATGAAGGCGAATCGTGGCGTGACGTTGGCGGCCTGATGGGGGGTGAAAACGGCACCACGATGCAGCAAACAGTGACTACTGCCTGTCACCATTGTGAAGATCCCGCCTGCGCCAATGGCTGTCCGACCAAGGCCTACGAAAAGGATGCAGACACCGGCATTGTTCGTCACCTCGATGATCAGTGCATCGGCTGTCGCTACTGCGAACTGAAGTGTCCCTACGAGGTTCCTAAATACAACGACCGCCTCGGCATCGTGCGCAAGTGCGACATGTGTCACGGCCGACTCGCTGAAGGCGAAGCGCCTGCTTGTGTTCAGGCCTGCCCGAACGAAGCGATTCGCATCCGGGTTGTTTCCCGCGAAGAAGTTTCCACCCGTTCCGGCCCGGAAGACCAGCTTCTCCCGGGCACCGTTTCTTCTGATTACACCCGTCCCACAACGGTCTTTCTGAATCAGCGAAACAAAGGGACACCCATGGACAAAGACACCATTCAACCTGCGCACGGACACTATCCACTGGTCTGGATGTTGGCGGCCACCCAAGTCGGCACCGGACTGCTCTGGGCACTTGCGGCAGGATTTATTTTGAAATATCCGATGCCATCCTACCTGCCGTGGCTGGCGGTCGGGATGGTCCTGCTCGGAATCGTGGGCAGCGTGTTTCACCTCGGTCAGCCGACCAAAGCGTGGAAAGCTTTCCTGGGATGGAAGACGTCCTGGCTGTCCCGCGAGATCATGGTTTTTGGGGGCATCATGGGTAGCGGCGCCGCTCTGGTGGCGTCGCTGCTCCTTAATTTTCCTGCCTGGGTGACTTTGTCGCTGTCGGCAGCGGCGGCTGTCCTCGGCGGAGTCGGGATCTGGACTTCGGTGATGGTTTATGCCGACACGCAACGCCAGTTCTGGCACTGGCGCTGGAACACCTATCGATTTTTTGGCACGGCATTGGCTGCCGCTTTTCTGTTCAGCCCGATTCCCGCTCTCGCCCTGGGACCGGGTCTTTTTCTACTGGGCCTGGACGCTTCGATATTCCGGGGGCGGGTCGAGCAATACGGTCATGCTCACCATCTCTACAAAAACGATCTGTTTCAGGTCTACCTCCTGAGAATCTTTTTCGGATTAGTGGCGATGGCCGGATTTCTGTTCCCGCTGTTCTCAGTGAGTTGCCTGCTGCTTTCCGAATTGTGTGCCCGGATTCTGTTCTTCCGGGCCGTTGATGAACCGGGGATGCCCGGTGGTTTAAAAACATGAGTCTCGTTCCCGAAAAACTCCTACGCTCCTTTCATGGACCCCTGACGGAAGAATTGCTTCGCAATCCCGGAGGATTCGGTCTCGGGCAAGTGCCGACGGTGCAGGCGCCTGATCAGACCACCACCAGTGTGTGTGGATATTGCTCCACTGGTTGTTCGCTCAATCTGCACCTGAAAGATGGCGAGGCGGTCAACTTGACACCCGATCCGGATTATCCCGTGAATACCGGTATGGCCTGTCCGAAAGGCTGGGAGGCGCTGACGCCACTCGAAGCAAATGACCGGGCGACGGCTCCGCTGATTCGGCAGAAAAGGGGAGGGGAGTTTTCCGCGATCAGTTGGAACGAAGCGGCGGAGATTTTCTGCAGTCGGATGCGCGAGGTGCAGGACACCTACGGCAAAGATGCGGCGGCTTTCATCAGCACCGGTCAGATTTGCACCGAGGAAATGGCAATGCTCGGTGCCTTTGCCAAATTCGGTATGGGTATGATCCATGGCGACGGCAACACTCGCCAATGCATGGCCACTTCCGTGGTTTCCTACAAGCAGTCCTTCGGCTTCGACGCGCCGCCCTACACCTATGCCGATTTTGAAGAATCCGACACGATTGTCCTGATCGGTTCCAATCTGTGCATTGCCCATCCCATCATGTGGCAACGGGTGTTGAAAAACCCGAACGATCCGGAGATCATCGTGGTCGATCCGCGCAAAACCGAAACTGCCATGCAGGCCACGCAGCATGTTGCCTTGCAGCCGCGCAGCGATCTCGTGCTTTGGTATGGAGTGGCGCACATCCTGATTCGCGAAGGCTGGGTCGATCACGACTTCATCAAATTTCACACCGGTGGCTATGGGAAATTCGCTGAGTTTGTCGCAGAATTTGCCCCGGCGATTGTGGCCGACCAAACCGGGATTTCGATTCCGGAGCTCGAAACTTTGGCGTGGAAAATCGGCACCGGAAAAAGCGTTTCCCTGTGGTGGACCATGGGAGTGAATCAGGGCCACGAAGCCACCCGAACCGCACAGGCGATCATTAACATTGCCCTGATGACCGGCAACATCGGTCGTCCGGGAACCGGCGCGAATTCGATCACTGGTCAGTGCAACGCCATGGGCTCGCGCTTGTTTTCCAACACCACCAATCTTCTCGGCGGACACGATTTTACCAGTGCCTTTCACCGGGGGAAAGTCGCGCGATTGCTTGGGATGGATGAGAACCGTATCCAGACCAAACCCGGCTGGGCCTACGACCAAATCATCGATGGCATCGAAGCCGGTGAGATCAAAGCCCTGTGGGTGATCGCCACCAATGGCGCGCATTCCTGGATTCATCAGAACCGCTTTCGCGAAACGCTGGAAAAACTCGACTTCCTGGTGGTGCAGGACATGTATGCCACCACCGAAACGGCGCAGTGTGCTGACTTGGTTTTGCCGGCGGCAGGGTGGGGGGAGAAGGACGGAACCTTCATCAATTCAGAACGCCGCATCGGAATCACCAAGAAAGTGCGCAAAGCTCCCGGCGAAGCGCTTTCCGACTTTTCCATATTCCGTTTGCTCGGCACCGCCTGGGGCTGCGGCGACTGGTTCGAGGAATGGGATTCGCCGGAATCGGTATTCTATTTGCTCTCCGAATTGAGTCGAGGTCAGCCCTGTGATTTCACTGGCATTGATGGCTATTCGGCGATCGACGAGGCCGGTGGTATCCAGTGGCCGTTTCCCGAGGGAGGCACCCATGGTTTCCATTCCGAGCGTCGCTTGTTTGAAGACGGGCAGTTCTACACCGAAGACCGAAAGGCGCGATTTCTTTACGATCGCCCACAGGAGCTGCCGGAGAAAACCAGCGAAGCCTATCCTTTGATTCTGCTCACCGGAAGAGGCAGTTCGGCTCAATGGCACACGCAAACTAGAACCGGAAAATCGCAGGTGTTGAAACGGCTGTATCCGAAGCGGAACTACATCGAGATTCATCCCGA
>JAHDCN010000283.1 GCA_020629815.1 Verrucomicrobiota bacterium | reverse complement strand
CCTCGAAAAAAGGAAACATTTTAGCAAACGACATGGGTCAGCAATCATCAGGCGGAAACCGGGGCGGTGGAAACAGAAACAACCGGAATCGCAACCGCGGCGGAAATCGGAACAGGAACCGCGGTGGCGGAGGCAACCGAAACCGTAAGCCGTCCGGCAATCAGGAGTGGCGTCCCGGAGATTCTCCGAAGAAAAGGAAGCCGCAGGCGAAACCGCAGAAAAAAGGAATTGGCGCAAAGATTCTCGGCTTTTTCGGGCTCGGCAAAGAAAAACCGGCTCCCAAGGGAGGTCCTGCGCAGGCAAAAGGAAAGCCCAATGCCGGAAAAGGCAAAGCTGCCACGAAGCGAACCCGCAAGAAGCGCACGCCACAGATCACTGAGCCGGAGAGTGGGCGTTTGTACGTTGGAAATCTGAGCTATCAGACGACAGAAGAGAGCCTTTCGGAATTTTTCGGTAAAGCAGGAACGGTCAAAAGTTCCGAGATCATCAAGAACCCTCACAACGGCAAGTCTAAAGGATTTGGCTTTGTCGAAATGGGATCACTGGATGAGGCAAAGAAAGCGGTCAGCGATCTGCAGGGCGCGAGTTTCGATGGACGGGAAATTGTTGTCAGTGGTGCGCGGAGTGGTGGCCCCAAGCAGGGCGGAGAAAGAGGCAAAGGCGGGCCGCGCGGAGACCGGAAAGAAAGAGGTTCAAACCGGGATAGACAGAACTCAGGAGTAAGAAGAGAACGGAACGACAAGCGTCGAGGTGGTAAAGGCGGTAGAGGTGACGCGAAGCAGAAACGTTCTGAGCAGAACAAGATTACTGAAACCCGGAAGGTAGAAGTCGTCAGCACAGATACGCTGAGTGTTTTGAATCTGGATGTGGAAGCAACCGAGGAAGACATTTCCGGAATTTTCACTGGAGTCGTAGAGCCAACTGAGGTTGCATTCACGGCAGGAGACCAGCCGTCTGCTGACGTGAAGTTTGGCTCCATCGAAGATGCGCAGAAGGCAGTTGAGATTCTGCATGGCAAGAAATTCATGGGCAAAAGCCTGAAGCTCACAGCCTCCAAGACTGGTGATCAGGCGGATACTCCAGCCCCGGCACCCGAGACATCGACAGAGTCAGAATCGAATGGTGCGTCCTAAAGGGGATCCTCAGATTCGCCTTCCTTCTATCTCACCGCTGGATTGACAGAGGGTGTGGTATTTTCTACATTCTCGGTCGAAACACACAACTTTGCCTGAATTCACGAATTCCTCGTGAATACAAAAGGCATTTGTTGAAACACACGAAATGAAACTCAGCGAGAAAGCCTATTGGTTCGGACTTGGAATGATGTTTCCGTTTGCGGTCGGGGGAATTTTCATGCTGTTCAAAGAAATGAACAGTGGCAGCCCCCGGGTAGCAAAAACGGAGGTTGCGGCATCGATAGGGGAGTCGAATTCTGATTTGTTAGCGGACGAACCAAAAGCAGAAGCGAAGCCTGAAGATGATCTGAACCTGGCATCGGTGGACGTTCCGACTCCACCTCTGGGAGCACCGGACGAGCCAATTGCTGATGATGTTGAAGAACCGGGCCTGCAGGAAACTCCTGGAGTAGCTGCGCTTGCGTCACCGTCCGGCAATGATGCAGAAGCTGCTGTGGCGATAGCAGAACCCAAGCCGAAAGAACCGGAGGCGGTTTACAAAATTCCTGAACCTGAGGAAGAGCCAAAACCGGAGCCTCCGGCGATTGACCCAGCTAAGTCGTACGTGGTGAAATCCGGAGACAACCCCTGGACGATTGCCAAGAACCTCGGCATTTCTATGGATGAGCTGCTCGCGGTGAACAATATCTCCGATGCCAAGCAGCTGCAGATTGGGCAAATTTTAAAAATCCCCAAAGGCGCAACTGGAAGTGCAGAGGGGCCTTCTTCCGCTTCGACTTCAGGCAGCTCCGCCGCCAGCTCTTCATCCGGTAACAGCAGCTACTACATGTATACCATGAAGGCGGGAGAGAACCCCTGGGAGGTTTCCAAAAAGCTCGGTGTGAGCTACACCAAAATGGAGCAAATGAACTCCAGCCTAAACTTCCGGAAGCTTCGCCCGGGAACGCAGATTAAGATTCCCAAGTAGAGAAGTCTCTGTACCGGTTACCCGTTTCTCAGCTTGGCTCGCCAATCGACTGCGTCGTCTTCAGGTTCAAAGCAGGAACGATACACTTTTTGGAATTTGTCTACCTCTGACCGGTGGACCCAAACCAATACTTGTGCGCTCTGTCCAAAGCTTCCCCCGTAGGAAGCTGAAACGACATCAATTGCGGAGGTAGGAGTAGATGAGGCATCAAAGAAGAAGCGAATTTTTTCCGACTCCAATGCGGTAAACAAACGTTCGACCTCAGTCACGTGAAACCACCCGACTTGCTCGTATTCGCTCTCGTCAATTTCTTCGCTTTCACTCATTTATTGATAAACTCCGTCACGATTTCCATCGCCCCGTCACGTCTTGGCTGTAGACCGTGACTGCCGTCCTCCACAGCGAGAAAGTTTACTTTGGTTCCTTCAAATTGAAGTAAATGGAGACCGTTGCCGACTTCTTTGCCATCCGGCTTCTTCAGCTCCTTTCCTTGGTAGCCATGCAAACGAGCCAGCGTATTGGCCGTTTCGTAGGCGGAGAGGTGGCGGTATTTTCCAAAGCGCAGACCACCATCGAAAGGAACCACTTTGTCCTCGGTGCCGTGAACGTAGAGAATCTGCAGCTTCGAATCGCTGCGCGGCTTCACCTTTTGATCCAGCTCATCGGTATCGGATTCGTCCTTGGATTTCCAAAAACTGCCGTCGTGATACTGCGCTTCCAAAAGTGAGGAAACTGTCGGCACTGCGGTCCGAAACAGAGGCTCTTCGATTTCGATCATTAGTCGGTAGATCATGCCGCCCCCATTCGAACTGCCGATCAAAGCAACGTTCTCCGGATCGGTGTACGGGTAGCGTTTGCGAATTTCCTGAATCAGTTCCCGGAAGAAACTTACATCAGGGGCTTTGGATTTTTCCCCCTGAATGTTCCAACTACGACTGTAGCCCTGCGGCGCGACAACCAGTCGATTCGGAAACGCGCGCACCCACGAGTTCACCGAACGCGAGGCATCGCCGCCGTTGCCATGAAAATAGATGACCACCGGGGCACCTTTCTTTTTCGACTTCGGTTCAACGGCATAGACGGGACGATCAAATCCATCCGGCTCCTGACTCCAGGTTTGCTGGATCGTGAAAGTGGCCTGAC
Organism: Verrucomicrobiota bacterium; assembly: GCA_020629815.1. Classification (GTDB taxonomy): domain Bacteria; phylum Verrucomicrobiota; class Verrucomicrobiia; order Verrucomicrobiales; family DEV007; genus Arctic95D-9. The sequence goes on along the minus strand of JAHDCN010000283.1, from coordinate 851 downwards.
CGCTATCAGGTTGTTCCCCTCTGGTGCCTCCCGGCTTGCCCTTCCCCTTGGTCGGAGGCTTCGGCTTACCGGCGCGATCCATATGCTCATCGAGCGAAATTTTCCCGTCACCGTTCACATCCTTTCGATCAAAGATCTGCCGGGGCCCCTCGGGAACCTCTTCCCTGGAAAGAAAGCCGTCTTCATCCTTATCCCACTTTTTAAAAATGGCTTCGTTGGCGAAAAGGGGCGGGCACAGTAGGAGTGCTGCAATAGCGATCTTGGTTTTCGGATTCATAAATAATTGGTCGGGTAGGGGCCTATTTTTCCGCTTTGATCAAAACGATGTGCACCATCATCTTGGCGTTGCCGGTTTTGGTAGGCTTTACTCTGGCAATGGTTTTTACCGTTTTGTCGAAGTGAGGGGCGACCTTTTTCTTCAGCTCGTCGATGACAAAATACTCGACTCCGTCGCTGTCGGTGAAAATGACGGCATCGCCTTTCTTGCTGAAGGTTCCACTGGTTTGTAATCGCCCATTGGCATTGGGTTGCTCGGCTTTGGGAGCATCGACGCCGGCGGAGGGGTTGCCGTCTTTGTGCGCTTTCAATTCCGGCCAGCTCAGCTTGCCGTCCTTATTAGTATCGGCCGACGGGTTCTTTTTGAAATACTCATCTTTCCAGTCATTGTCCGTCTTTTTCGGTGCGGGTATCGACTCGGGAATTCGGCTGAGTAGGTCCTTGCGGCATTCGGTCAGCTTGTCGGCGTAGTTTTCATCGAGAGCCAGATTGTTCCACTCGTGAGGGTCTTCGGCGGTGTGATACAGCTCTTCCTTTTCGTTCTCATAGCGAATGTAACGCCAATCTTTGTAACG